>DASUQZ010000215.1:0-6920 GCA_036280335.1 Solirubrobacterales bacterium | reverse complement strand
CGGGCGGCGGCCGCGGCCGGGTCCCCGGCCGGCTCGGGCTGACGAGGCCCGGCGCCGGCACTCGCGGCGACTGGTAGCTCCGCGAGCACGGCGTCCGGAACGCCGCCTCTTGCGAGGCAGCGCAGACCAGGTATACAGCATCGTATTGTGAAAGCAAGTAGTCGATGGCCTCGCGACTTTTTACGCATGGCCATTCAGACGCCCAAGTACTCGTGTTTTGTCTCCGAGCAAGTAAGGCGGGTTCCGGCAGAGGCGGGGTAGGTTCTTCCTGATGCTGCCGACCCCCTGGGGAGACGCCGATGCGCTGCGCGATCAGCCGCCCCTCGCCGAGGGCGACCGCGCGGAGGTGAAGCGGCGCCACCGGGAGCGGCTCTTCGCGGCGATGGTCGCCAGCTGCGAGCGCAAGGGCTACGAAGAGACCTCAGTCGCGGATCTGCTCGAGATCTCCGGTCTCTCGCGGGGAACCTTCTATGCCCATTTCGACGACAAGCTCGACTGCTTCTGCGCCGCCGAGAAGGAGATGATCAAGCTGAGCGTCGGCGCGGCCACCAGGCGGCTCGATGACGAGGGCGACGCGGAGACGCGGGCGCGGCGAGCCTTCGAGTTCTTCGTCGACCTGCTGGTCGCCCAGCCCGCGGCGGCGCGGATGGGCTTCGTGGAGTCGTTCCGGGCGGGCGAGCGGGCGATGGAGCCGCTCCAGGTCGCGACCGTCGACGCCATCCACCTCGCGCATCAGCTGCTGAGGCAGATGCCGGGAAAGGCCGAGATGGCGGAGGAGATGGCGCGGGCGATGATCAGCGGCTTCTACCTGATCGTCTACCGGCGCCTGGAGAGCCGCCGCGAGCCGGAGCTGCGCGAGCTCGCGCCGGCGATGTGGGAATGGGCGATGGGCTACGTGCCGCCGCCGTGCCCGCTCCGCCCGAGCTCGCGCCGGCCGACCCCGGCACCGGCCGGGCCCCTCCCCCCCTTCGCCGCCTACAGCCCCGAACAGCGGATCATCCGCGCCTTCGCCGCCGCCGTCGCCGAGAAGGGCTACCCGGCGACGACGATCGCCGACGTCTGCGCGACCGCCGGCATCTCGCAGACGACCTTCTACCTCCACTTCTCGGGCAAGCGCGACCTGGCCGCGGCCGCCCTCGACTCCGGCGGCGCCCAGATGCTCGCCGCGACGCTGCCGGCGGCGCGCCGGGCACCCGACTGGCCGCGAGCCGTCAGCGCCGCCGCCCAGGCCCTCTGCTGCTTTCTCGCCTCCGAGCCCGCCTTCGCCCGCGTCGGCATGGTCGGTCTCTACGCCGCCGGGCCGGAGCTGATCGCCCGTCGCGACCAGACCGGCATCGACCTGCTGCGAGAGCTGCTCGTCCCCGCCTTCGAGGGCGGAGAGGTCCCCGACCTCTTCCTGGAAGCGACCGTCGGCGCGATCGTCGGCGTCCTCTACGACCGCGTTCTGAGAAGCGGCCCCGCCGGAGTGCTCGAGGCCGCGCCGCTGATCACCTACCTCATCCTCGCGCCGCTCCTCGACGCCGAGGAAGCCTGCGACATCGCGACCGAGAAGCGGCCGCGCCCGGCCCAGCGCCGCTTGTCAGGCCAGGTCGACTAGGAGCAGGCGCATGCCGCATGGGTTTCCCCCGCTCGAATGCGGGAATCGCTGGCTGTGTGACCGCTGAAGAACCCGCCGCCGAGGAGCGCTTCAAGCAGAGAGCGGCCACCGCCGAGGTCAACGGCAGGCGGGTCAACGAGGCGATCGAGCCCGACGGGCAGGCGGCCGACTCCGCAGTCTTCGTCTGCGAGTGCGGCCATCTCGGCTGCAGCGAGACCCTGAGGCTCCCGATCAGCGAGTATGAGGCGGTGCGAACGACCTTCGACCGCTTCCTCGTCCTCCCCGGACACGAGATCGACGAGGTCGACCAGGTGGTCGAGCGCCACGAGCGCTACCTGGTCGTCGTCAAGCGCGAGCCGGAGGCCCGGCAGCTGGCCAAGACGAGTGACGAGAGGTCATAGGGCGGTGGTCGGTGATCGCCCCACCCGACCGGAGGTCCTGGGCGCGCTCACCGAATTCGAGCTCAGCCGCCCGGCCGTGCCCGAGACCGTGACCGCCTTCCGCCATCGGGCCGCCACCTTTGCCGCCGAACAGGGCGCCCATCCCGACCTCACCGCGGACATCGCCCTGGCCGTCTCCGAGGCCACGGCCAACGCCGTCAAGTACGCCTACCGCTCCGCCGGAACAGGCACGATCGAGCTGTCGGCCTCGGCGGAAGACGGGCGCCTGACGCTGCTGATCAGCGACTGCGGCGAGGGCTTCCGCGAGGGCTCCTCCGAGGGCCTCGGCCTCGGCCTCACGATCATCGCCGACGTCTGCCACGACCTCGAGATCGTCCAGGGCGAACCGGGCACCCAGGTGCTGATGCGCTTCCTCCTGCCCCGGGAGTAGCGGTTCGGCAGACGGCGCCGGCCCGCTAGGATTCGGCGCGAAGGGAAGTATCCCGACGGCTCGATCCCGTCACCACGGCGCTTCGGCGCCCGGGACGAGCGGCCTCACGGCGGAGAAACCTTCGGCTCGAGCAAACGAACAGCCGGAGGCCCATCGTGACCGAACAAGTCGCCGCAGGACCGCTTGCCTGGGGTGCCCTGCTCCTCTTCCTCGCCCTGATGATCGTCGTCGACCTGCGGGTCGGCTCCGCCCGCCGGCAGATGACCGTCCGCGTCGCCGCGATCTGGAGCGCGATCTGGATCGGCCTCGCGATCGCCTTCGGGCTCGGGCTGCTGCTGTTCGAGAGCGGCGAGGCGGGCGAGGCCTACTTCGCCGGCTACGTGATGGAGAAGGCGCTCTCCCTCGACAACGTCTTCGTCTTCACCCTGATCTTCGCGGCGCTCGCCGTCCCCCGCGCCGAACAGCCGCGCATCCTCCTCTGGGGGATCCTGATCGCGCTCGTCCTGCGTGCCGTCTTCATCTTCGCCGGCGCCGAGGCGCTGCAGACCTACAGCTGGGTGGCCTGGCCCTTCGCCGCCCTGCTGGCCTGGACCGGGTGGCGGATCCTCCGCTCGGGGGGCGAGCACGAGGAGGGGGCGAGGATCGTCGCCCGGGTGCGCAGGCGCTTCCCCGGGCTGAAGCCGGCGGGAGCGGCGCTCGCGGCCGTGGCCCTCGCCGACGTCATCTTCGCGGTCGACTCGGTCCCGGCGATCCTCGCCATCACCACGGACACCTTCGTCGTCTTCAGCGCCAACGCCTTCGCCCTGCTCGGGCTGCGGGCACTCTTCTTCCTGGTCGCGGGCGCGGTTGCGAGGTTCGCCTACCTGCAGCTCGGCCTCGGCGTGCTGCTGATCGGGATCGCGGCGAAGCTCGCCTACGGGGAGCTGACCGGCGAGAAGATCCCCACCGCCCTCACCCTGGGGGCGATCCTCGCCGTGCTGACGGTGGCGATCGGCGCCTCGCTGCTCGCCGAGCGGAGGGCGGCCCTGCGTCGGACGACCGGTGAACCGGCGCCTCCTGGGTAGAGGGGCGGCCAGGTGATCCCGCTCAAGGACGACATCCCGACCGAGCGCTACCCGATCGTCACGGTGGCGCTGATCATCGCCTGCGTCCTCGTCTTCGCCTGGCAGCTCAGCTTCTCCGACAGCGAGCCGCACTCGACCGCCTATTCGGTGATCAGCGAGCGGACGGCGAACACGATCGAGTACGGGGCGATCCCCTACCGCCTGCTCAACCCTGGCGCCGAGTGCGAGCTCGGCGCCGCCGAAGTCTCGCCGGGCGAAGCCGAAGCGGCGGTCGTCTGCCGCGGCACCGAGGAGTACCGCGAGGCAGCCGCCCTCCACCGCGACAACCGGGCCACGATCCCGGCGCCCGAACCCCTCGACGCGCCGCCCTGGTACCTGACCATCCTCACCTCGATGTTCATGCACGGCGGCTTCCTCCACATCGTCTTCAACATGCTCTTCCTCTGGGTCTTCGGCAACAACGTCGAGGACGCGATGGGGCGGCTGAAGTTCCTCCTCTTCTACCTGGCCGGCGGCGCCGCGGCGGTCTACGCGCAGGCGCTGATCGACCCCTCCTCGACGGTGCCGACGATCGGCGCCAGCGGGGCGGTTGCCGCCGTCCTCGGCGCCTACGCCCTGCTCCATCCGCGCGCCCGCGTCCACACCCTCGTCTTCGTCGTCTTCATCATCACCGTCGTCCAGATCCCGGCCTTCGTCCTCCTCGCGATCTGGTTCCTGCTCCAGTTCCTGCCGGCCCTGGGCCAGGTCACCGCGCCCGACGTCGCCGGCGAAAGCGTCGCCTACATGGCCCACATCGGCGGCTTCGTCTTCGGCCTGCTGCTGGTCCGGCTGCTGGCGCGCAAGGCGCCGGGCAGGTACAGCTGGACCTGATCGGTCCGCGCTCCGGCCGCCCCACCAGGGATGATGCCCGCATGCCCCAACCGCGCCGCCCCAAGAAACGCGCCGAGCGCCCCGACTACGGCTGGGTGATCTCCTTCGGCTGCAAGCCCACCGGCCAGCTCCGCCGCCTCAAGGTCGACACCGACCCCGCCTCCGACACCAGCCCGATCGAAGTCCCCTGCGTCTGCGGCGAGACCCACCGCGTCACCGTCTCCCCCTACCGGCGCCGCCGCTCCGAGGACGAGCCGTTCGACCTCGAGGTCGCCTCGCTGGACGAGCTGCGCTGAGAGCTAACGTCTGACTGGTGGAGGGCCAGCCAGACGACGGTATCCAGGTATCGCTGCGGCGCCGCGAGATGCTGGCCCTGTCGGCGGGAGCGCTGGCGAGCGCCGCCCTCTACGCCTGCGGGGCCGACGAGGACGACGCGACCACGCCCGTGGCTGGAGGGGCGGCGACCGCGCCCGACTGCGTACTGACGCCCGAACAGCTGGAAGGCCCCTTCTACATCGACCTGGGGCGGGTGCGGCGTGACATCGTCGAGGACCGGCCGGGCGTGCCGCTGGCGCTCGCGGTGACCGTCGTCGACGCCGGCACCTGCGAGCCGATCCGCGATGCCGCAGTCGACGTCTGGCAATGCGACGCGCTCGGCCGCTACTCGGGGGTGGAACCGGAGACCGGCCCGTCCGAGACCTTCCTGCGCGGCATCCAGCTGACCGGCAAGGACGGCCTGGCCGAGTTCGCGACCATCTACCCCGGCCAGTACCCGGGGCGGACGACCCACATCCACGTCAAGGTCCACACCGGCGGGCGCAAGAGCGACGGCGCCTACTCCGGCGGCCACATCGCCCACACCGGCCAGCTCTTCACGACCGACCACACCGATGCCGAGGTCTTCGCCCTCGCCCCCTACGACCGCAACCCCGCCCCGATCACCCCACGCAACGCCGACTCCATCTTCCGCGAACAGGGCGGCCCGAGCGCGACGCTCACCCTCTCTCGCGCCGGCAACAATCTCGCCCGCGACGGCTTCACGGGAAGAGTGACCCTGGGCGTAACCCCCAGCCCCACCGCGCGTCTGGAATAACTAGGCGAGCTGGAGCCCGATGAGGATGAGCATCAGGCCGTCGATGCTGACGGAGCCGTAGATCATGGTTCGGCGCAGCGACTGAATATCGTCGCGTAGCCCTCTGATTTCAGCCCGTAGCTCGCTGAAGGTCTCCATCATCTCCATCCGCTCCTCGGGCCGTCTGATCGTCTCGCTCCTCGCCTGCTCTTCCATCACCTGCATAACGATAGCGCAACTTATCGTCTGCGGCAGACGAACGACTGTGCGGAGGCTTTGCCTGTCTCTTCAGACACCAGCTGTTGGCCCTATGGCGGGGTGACGCCACCCCTCTGCAACTACGTGTCCGAACGCCAGCAATGGAACAGCGGCAACAACGCCGTAGCCATAACACCCGGCGTTGTCATCACCTACGCGCCCGCTGAGTGACTGGCTCGGGCTGGGCGGCGTCTCGGTAGCGCGCAAAGGCGACCTGGCCGCGCCACTCCGTCGTGCGCTCGGCTGACGTATCCGCTCCTATGCCCCGGCACGAGATTGCCTTGCCACGCTTAGGACCTCGTCGACCATCTCATCAACGGCTTGATGCGTCCAAAAGCGCAGAACTTTCCAGCCCGCTGCCTCTAAGGCGGCATCGTTTCGGCGATCTCGCGCCACGTTTGCGTCCAGCTTCGTTCGCCACCAGTCGCTGTTGGCTTTCGGATCTGACCCATGCACCGGACAGCGATGCCAGAAGCATCCGTCAACGAACACAGCCAAGCGCTTACGGGGAAACACGACGTCCGGACGACAACGGAGACCAGGAACTGGCGAAGCGTGCTTCCAAAAGCGCAATCCACGTCGATGGAGCTCCGAGCGAAGCCTACGCTCAATTGAACTCTCGGAGCGATTACCCAACATCACCTTCCGAGCAGTATCTGACGATGGGGGCGGGGCGGGAGGAACCCTCGGCACTGGAGTGTGGTCTCTTGCACTCATCACATCGGTGCGGGCACAGGCGGATACCACCGATGTAGATCGGCAAATGAATCGGCCTCAACCTGCTTTAGCCAGCTGAAACTAGGCACAGGGGCGCCAAGTTGCGATCGCGACTCTAAGTTGAGTACCTCACGCGCAGTGAGAACAGGGACTTTGATCCTCAGCGCTTCTGAACCAGTGCGTACATAGGGGAGCAATCGATACTCGGCAAACCGAAATGCCCCTTCCGTTCCAGGATCGACCATGACACCACCGATCGTCTGCATGCGTTGCGTATCTCTGTACTGCACGTTGAGAATTTGCTCGAATCGAGCACCATCCGGCCTTTGCCCCAGACCCCTACGTAGCTCCTCGAGGAGTACACGTCGCTGTACTTCCGCGGTTCGCCAGCCGTCGAGATGCTTCTCAGCACTCACGTCGACTGGCACGCGATCAACTCCCACTCTTTCCTGAAGCGTGCTCAACCTCTTTCCGTCGGTGGCCACTGAAGCATTGACGGTTATAAGCAGCA
>DASUQZ010000214.1:0-2334 GCA_036280335.1 Solirubrobacterales bacterium | reverse complement strand
AGCAACCAGCGCACGCCCCGCATCAGTGGCCCCGGTGGTGGAGGTAGGCGACGAAGGCGGTCTCGAAGTCGCGGTCGGCGGCCTCGGGCGCCTCGGTGCGGACCGCCTCACGCAGAGCGTCGGGGGCACCGTCGAAGAGGGACTCGCCGTCGGCGAGCACCAGCACCCGGCCGCCGTAGCGCTCGGCCTCCTGGATGTCGTGGGTGGAGAAGATGACGGTCGTGCCGCGGCCGGCGAGCCCGGAGACGAACTCCCAGAGGCGCGCCCGCTGGCGCGGGTCGAGGCCGACGCTGGGCTCGTCCAGCAGCAGCACCGCCGGCCGCGCCAGCAGCCCTATCGCGATGTTGATCCGCTGCTGGTTGCCGCCGGAGAGCCGCGCGACAATCTCCCCCCGCCGCTCGCCCAGCCCCGTCAGCTCCAGCATCTCCTCGGTCGAGGCGCGCGGGTCCTCGTGCCCCTCCAAGCGGGCGAAGAGGAGCAGGTTCTCCTCGGCCGTGAGGCGGCGGTAGAGGGCGGCCTGCTGCGGTACCCAGCCGACCTCGCCGTTCGGCGTCGTCACCTCGCCCTGGTCCGCCTTGGAGATCCCGGCGAGAATCGAGAGCAGGGTCGTCTTGCCAGCCCCGTTCGGCCCGATGATCGCGACGAGCTCGCCGGGGCCCGCTCGCAAGGAAACGCCCTTCAGCGCCTCCCTCTCGCCGTAGCGCTTGACCAATCCTTGTGCCCGCACCCGCGGCAGGCTACCTTGATCCTAACTGGACAAATTGTCCAGTACGGAGTAGTACCGCTCCCCTTTCTATCCAACTTTTCCGTTGACGAGTACGCGTGTGTCTGGTCAGATTCCCGGCGCTTGGCCGCCTGGCCAGCAGCAAATACCGGGAGCAGGGAGCCGCTGTCCAGGTCGGCGGCGAGTCCCGGCAGAGAACAAAGGGGACAGATCTTGAGGAAGCTCATCGTCACGCTGGCCGCTGCCTTGCTGCTCGCGGCGCCGCCGACCGCTGGTGCTGCCGAGCGCGCCTACGAGTTGGTATCGCCGGTCGACAAGGGCGGGACCGACATCGGCGGGGTCGAACAGCCGTACGTCTCCGCGAACGGCGAAGTCGGCGTCTACTCGGCGCTGAGCGCGCTCCCCGGCGCCGACCCCGTCGCCAACGGGGCGTTCAACTTCTACCGCTCGGTGCGCGGGCCGGAAGGCTGGAGCGCGAAGCAGCTCGGATCCCCCCTCGGGTCCGTCAACAACATCAACGTCGCCACCTACGACATCTTCAGCACCGACCTGATGACGGGCGTGCAGTGGGGGCCGGCGACGCCGTCGCCGGTGCCCGGCGCAACCGAAGGCGTCCTCAACCTCTTCCTCGATGACGCCTCCGGCTTCCGCCTGATCACTTCCGGGTTGACCGCGGAAGGCAGCGTGCAGCCGCTCGGCGGCTCCGACGACCTCAGCCGGGTCGTCTTCACCAGCTTCGGTCCCCCGCTTGATCCCGAAGCCCTGCCCGCGTTCAGGCTGCTTTACGAATGGGACGTCGCCGGCGAAGCCCCGAAGATCGTCGGCCGCCTCCCGGACGGATCCCCCAGCGACGAAGCGGTCGACCTCGCCACGCCACCCCTGGTCAGCGAAATGGAAGCCGACTCCTTCAACCCGATCTCGGCGGACGGCTCGCGGATCTTCTTCTTCACGGCCGCCGGCGCGACCTCGCCGGAGCTCTACGTCCGCATCGACGGCGCGCAGACCAAACGCGTCTCGGAATCGCAGCGCGCGGAGCCCGACCCGATCGAGGCCGGCGGCCCGAGCTTCAGGGTCGCCTCCGATGACGGCTCGGTCGTCTACTTCAGCAGTCGCGAGAAGCTGACCGACGACGCCACCACCGGCCCCACCGACGCGGGCGAAGACCTCTACCGCTTCGAGGTCGACAGCGGCGAGCTGACCGACGTCACCGTCGACACGGTCGACCCCAACGGCGCCGAAGTGGAGGGGGTGCTCGGCACCTCCGCCGACGGCTCCCGGGTCTACTTCGTCGCCGCGGGCGCGCTCGCCCCGGGTGCTGTCGCCGGCGGGAACAACCTCTACCTCTGGACCGACGACGGCTCCGCAGACGGTGAGATCACCTTCATCGCCCCGGACGCCAGCGACGTCAACTGGCGGCCTAATTTCTTCGGGCCGCTGGGTGAACACGTCGGCGGCCGGGTCACCCCGGACGGCCTGCACCTGCTCTTCCACTCGAGCGAGGGGCTGACCGGCAACTCCACGGGCGGCCACCTCCAGGTCTATCTCTACGACGCCGAGAGCGGCGACCTCCGCTGCGTCAGCTGCAACCCCGCCGGGACGCCGGCAACTGC
>DASUQZ010000213.1:0-5852 GCA_036280335.1 Solirubrobacterales bacterium | reverse complement strand
TCGGCCGAGCCGTCGCCGCGCCGGACCATCGAGCCGGACTGGAAGACGTTTATCCCGTCGGCGTTTTCGACGCTGTAGCCGGCGCCGATCCCGGGCAGGTCCCGCAGCGCTTCGAGCTCGAAGCGGAGCTGGATCTTCTCGCCGTGCTCCACGTTCGCCTCGCGCTTGCCGTCTGGGTCCTCGAGCCAGGCGTCGAGCAGCCGTACGTCCTCGCTGGCCCCGGAGACCGGCGTTCCTTTCCCCTCGATCTCGTGCTCGAAGTTGAGCCGCAGGTAGCGCCGGCCGACCTCGGCGGGGTCGCCGATGTAGCTGATCTTGCCGCCGTTGATCAACATCGCCCGGTGGCAGTAGCGCTCGACCGTGCTCATCTCGTGGGTGACGAGGACGATCGTCTTGCCGGCCGCTTTCATCTCCTGGAAGGCGTCGGCGGATTTCTGCTGGAAGGCGGCGTCGCCGACCGCCAGCACCTCGTCGATGAGGAGGATGTCGGCGTCGGCCTCCATCATCACCGAGAAGGCGAGCCGGACCATCATCCCCGAGGAGTAGTTCTTCAGTTTGAGGTCGACGAACTCGGTCAGCTCGGCGAACTCCAGGACCGCGTCGAGGCGGTTGCGCGCCTCCTGCGGCGTCAGCCCGATCATCACCCCGTTGAGGACGACGTTCTCGCGCGCCGAGAGCTCCGGGTTGAAGCCGACCCCGAGCTCGATGAACGGCGCCAGCAGGCCGGCGATCCGGATCCTCCCCGAGTCGGCCCGGTAGATGCTCGCCAGCAGCTTCAGCAGCGTGCTCTTGCCGGAGCCGTTGCGGCCGACGATGCCGAAGAACTCGCCCTGGTTGATCTCGAAGGAGACTCCGTCGAGCGCGTGCAGCTCGTTGTAATCCCGTCCCGAGAAGGGGCGGACGACCCGCTCTTTCAGCGAGTCGACCCGGTGGGTCGGGATGCGGAAGGTCTTGTGCAGGTCTTCGACCTGGATTGCGGCAGGCGTGCTCAGTTCGGCGGCCAAGGCAGGGGAACGCTATCGCTGGGGCTCCCTGACGGCACTTAGTCTTCCGGTCGTGAGCCGGCAGCGGTCCATCGCGGTGGTGATCCCGAGCTGGAACTCGGCGACTTTGCTGCCCCGCTGCCTCGCCTCGCTGGCGGCTCAGGAGATGGAGTTGGAGACGCTGGTCGTCGACAACGGCTCTGAGGACGGGACGCTCACTTATCTGGAGCGCGAGGGGGTGCCATATGTCTCGCTGCCCGAGAACGTCGGCTTCGCCGCCGCGGTCAATCTCGCCGCTTCGCGCGTCTCGGCACCGATGATCCTGGTCCTCAACGCCGACACCGTGCTGGAGCCGGGGGCGGTGCGGGCGCTGGAGGAGGCGCTCGCCGCCAACTCCGCCCTGGGCGGGGTGCAGCCGCGGATTCTGCAGCTGGAGGAGGGGCGCGAGCCGCGGGTCTCCGAGGCGCGCGTCTACAGCGTCGGCCAGCGGCTGAGCCGCGACGGCAGGGCCTTCGAGGACGGCGTGGGGGAGGCGCAGGGGCCGGAGGCCGGGCGACCGCGCGAGATCTTCGGCGTCTGCGGGGCGGCCTGCCTCCTGCGCCGGGACCTCTTCGACGCGCTCGGCGGCTACGACGAGCGCTACTTCGCCTTCTACGAGGACGTCGACCTCAACGTGCGGGCCCGGATCGCGGGTTGGCGATTCGGCTACGTGCCGGAGGCGGTCGTCTGGCACGTCGGCAACGCCTCCTGGACGGCGGAGGCGCCGCGGCCCGGCGCCTGGAACGCGCGCCTGGTCGCCCGCAACCGGATCGCGACGCAGCTGAAGTTCATGCCGGCGCGGGCGCTGCCGCGGATCCTCCTGGTCGAGGTCGGGGCGCTGCTGCGGGCGCTGCGAGAGGGCCGCTTCCGGGCGACGCTGCGCGGCAAGCTCGAAGGGCTGGGCCGGCTGCCGGCGATGCTGCGGGAGCGCCGGCGCCTGCGGCGGCAGGGAGACCTGACGAGGGCGCGGGAGTGGCTGGGCCGGTGAAGAGGGTCTGCATCGTCTCCTCCGAGCACTCGCCCCACGGCGGGATCGGGACCAACCTGCAGCGGCAGGCGGAGCTGCTGGCGAGCCGCTACGACGTCACCCTCCTCGAGCGACCGGAGCCGAGCGGGGAGCTGCGGCGGATCTCCTTCTCCTGCGAGGACCACCTGCGCTCGGCCGCGGTGCTCGAGGCGATCGAGGCCGCCTACCCCGACGGCGCCGGGCCGGAGTACCTGGAGGTCTGCGACTACCGCGCCCTCGGGCTCGTCCCGCTGCAGGCGCGGGCGGCCGGGCACCCGCTGCTGCGGGACACGACCGTCGCGGTGCAGGTCTCCTCCACCGCCGAGCTGCTCGCCCTCCACGACCGCCGCTCGGGGCTCGCCGGCGAAGGCCGGGTGGCGGAGCTGGAGCGGGAGCAGTTCCGCCTCGCCGACCTGCTCCTCTGGCCCGGCGGCGACATCCTCGACGTCTACCGCCGCTACTACGGCCCCGACGTGCTGCCGCCGGCGGTGCGGGTCGGCCGCTCGTTCCCGATTCCGCCCGACCCTCCGCGGGTCCCCTCGCTCGACCCGGAGGCGCCGCTGCGGATCCTCTACGCCGGCCGGCTGCAGCGCCTCAAGGGCGTGCTCGACCTCGTCGGAGCCTGCCTGCGGCTGCCCCACGACGACTGGCAGCTGACGCTGATCGGCGCCGACACCGAGACGGCGCCGATGGGCCAGTCGGTGCGGCTGACGATCGAAGCGATGTGCGCGAGGGATCCGCGGGTCCGGATCGAGGACGCGCTTCCCCACGACGAGCTGCAGCGGCGCTGGGCCGATCACGACCTGCTGGCGGTGCCTTCCAGGTTCGAGGTCTGCGCGACGGTGGCGCTGGAGGCGATGCGGGCCGGCCTGCCGGTCCTCTCGACGCCGGTCGGCGGGCAGACGGCGATCGTCGAGCACGGAGTCAACGGCTGGCTCGCCGAGGACGTCGGGGTCGAGGCGCTCGCCCGGGCGCTGGGGCGGCTGCTGGAGGACCGGGGGGAGGTCGAGCGGGTGCGCGCCTCGGGTGAGGTCTTCGAGCGCTTCCGCCGCATCACCGACCCGCAGGCTGTGCTCGGCGTCTACGAGGAGCTGCTGGAGCAGCCGGCGCCCGCGCCGCCGTCACCCGCCCGAGATGCCGCGGAGGAGCCGCTGGTGACGGCGGTCATCCCCTACTACGACGCGCACGCCTACGTCCGGGAGGCGGTCGGCTCGCTCCTCGCCCAGACCCATCGCAACCTCGAGGTCGTGCTCGTCAACGACGGATCGTTCGCGGTCGAGGACGCGGTCCTCGACGAGCTCGGCCGCGACCCCCGCGTCCGCCTGGTCCACCAGCTGAACCGGGGCGACGCGGCGGCCCGCAACCTCGGCATCGATCTCGCAGAGGGCGACTACCTGATGATGTTCGACGCCGACAACGTCCTCGAGCCCGAGTTCGTCGCCCGCGCCCTGGCGATGCTCCGCGCCGACCCGGACCTCGCCTACGTGACCTGCTGGCTGCGCTTCGTCGACTCCGCCGGGCAGGAGCTCGAAGCCGGCGGCTACGCGCCGCTGGGAAACCGGGTGCTGCGCGACGAGGAGGAGAACTGGGACGGCGACACGATCGCGCTCTTCCCGCGCCGGGTGCTGACGGGGCTCGAGGCGACCTTCGTCCCCGAGGCGGCGATGCACAGCGACTGGCTCCTCTACCGCCGCCTCCGGGCCCGGGGCCAGTACGGTGCGGTCATCCCCGAGCGCCTGGCCAGGTACCGAGTTCATCCCGCCTCGCTGCTGAGGACGCACGAGGAGAGCCTGCACCGCTACAGCTGGCGGGAAGCGGGCGACCGGCGCAAGATCGACGAGACGCGCTGGGTGGCGGAGGTCTGACGATGGGCGGCGGGGAGAGCAGGCAGGTCGAGGAGCTGCTGCGGGTCAACGCCGAGCTCGCCGCCGAGATCCGATCGCTCTCGGCGGGGCGGGCGGAGAAGCCCAGGCCGGGGGAGGTCCCCGCGGCCCGCGGCGTCGCCCGCCTGCTCGCCGAGCGAGACTCGCTGGCCAAGCGGCTCGAGGAGACCGAGGCGGCGCTGGCCGCGACCCGCGCCGACCGCGACGGCCTCGAGCGCCAGAACCGGGAGATGGCCGCCGAGATCGCCCGCCTCAGCACCGGCCTCGCCGGCTTCCTCCGCCGCGCCCGCGGCCGCCTCCTCGACCGCTAAGAGGGATCGGCGCTCCGAATCAGCCGCGGCGTCTGCGGCGCAGCGCCAGGGCCTCGCGGGCGCTGAGGTCGAGGAGCGGCGCCTCGACCTCGCGGGGCTCGAGGCCGGCGGCGTCGCGCCAGCCGCGCAGGCGGCCGCGCAGGCCGGCGGCGGTGCGGTCGCGCAGCAGCTGGCCGGCGCAGAGGGCGCCCTCGCAGGCGAGCGCGCGCAGGGCCAGGCGCGGGCTTCTCATCACCCCGTAGCGACGCAGCATGTAGCCGCGGCTCCAGCCGGTCCAGCCGTACTTGCGGGCGCTGGCGGCGCCGAGGCTGGCCGAGTAGGCGTGCAGGGCGCGCGCCTCCGGGGCCAGCCGGCAGCGTCCCGCGGCGGCCATCCGCAGCGCCAGGTCGAGGTCCTCGTAGTAGAGGAAGATCCGCTCGTCGAAGCCGCCCGCCGCCTCGAAGGCGCTGCGGCGGTAGAGCGCCGCGCCGCCGGTCGGGCCGAGCGGGTCGGGCGCCGTCGCGGCGGCCTCGACCGGCTCCCCGTGCAGGTGGTCGAAGCCCATCAGCGTCGCGTCGGCGACGACCCCGGCCGAGTCGATCAGCTCCGGCGCCCGTTCCTGGGTCAGCACCCCCGCCACCGAGTCGACCCCGGCGCCGAGGCCCTCCAGCAGCGCCTCGACGAAGCGCGGCTCGGGCTCGGCGTCGTTGTTGAGCAGGATGATCTCCTCGGCCGGGTGCGCGGCGACGGCCCGGTTGATCGCGGCGCCGAAGCCGAGGTTGCGCCCCAGCTCCAGCACCTTCACGTCGGGCAGCTCGCGCCGCGCCACCGCCACCGAGTCGTCGCCGGAGCCGTTGTCGGCGAGGACCACGTCGACCGGCCGCGTCTGCTCGCGCAGGCCGCGCAGCGCCCGGCCCAGCTGGGCGGCGCCGTTGAAGTTGGGGATGTAGACGGCTGGTGGCACGCTCTTTTCGCAGCGCAGTAGGGTTGCAGCCTCGCATGGAGCCCTTGAAGGGACTGATTCTCTCCGGTGGCGCCGGCACCCGCCTGCGCCCGATCACCCACACCTCGGCCAAGCAGCTGGTGCCGGTGGCCAACAAGCCCGTGCTCTTCTACGGGATCGAGGCCTTGGTCGACGCGGGGGTGAAGGAGATCGGGATCATCATCGCCCCCGAGACCGGCGACGAGATCCGCGAGACCGTCGGCAACGGCGAGCGCTTCGGCGCCGAGATCACCTACATCGTCCAGGACAAGCCCGCCGGCCTCGCCCACGCGGTGCTGACGGCCGAGGACTTCATCGGCTCCTCGCCCTTCGTCATGTACCTCGGCGACAACCTCCTGCGGGACGGCCTGCGCAACCTCGTCTCCACCTTCACCGAGCACGAGCCGGATGCGCTGATCCTGCTCACCCCGGTCGACGACCCGCAGTCCTACGGGGTCGCCGAGCTCGACGGCGAGAAGATCGTGCGCCTGATCGAGAAGCCGAAAGACCCGCCCTCGAACCTGGCGCTGGTCGGCGTCTACCTGTTCAGCAACCTGATCTTCGACGCCGCCCGCTCGCTGCAGCCCTCCTGGCGCGGCGAGCTGGAGATCACCGAGGCGATCGACAAGCTGATCGACGACGGCCGCGCCGTCCGCTCGGAGGTCGTGC
>DASUQZ010000212.1:0-2013 GCA_036280335.1 Solirubrobacterales bacterium | reverse complement strand
GGTCCGGCGCTTCCGAGTCGAAGACGTCGGCAAATCGGCAGCGATTTTCGACGAGAAGAAGCTGCGCTGGCTGAACGGCCGCTTCATGCGGGAGATGCCGCTGGACGAGTACACGGCGGCGGTCGCGCGCCATCTCCACCGCGAGCCGGACGAGCAGCTGCGGGCCGCCTGCGAGATCGCCCAGGAGAAAGCGCAGACCCTGGAGGAGGTGTGGCCGCTGATCCGCTTCCTCTTCGAGCCGCCGGTGGACGACGAGAAGGCCTGGGCCAAGGTGATGAAGGAGGGCAGCGGCGAGATTCTTGCCGCCGTCGCCGACGCCCTGGAGGAGGTGGAGCCGTTCGAGCCGGAGCCGATCGAGGCGGCGCTGGCGCCGCTTCTGGATCGGTTCGAGGTGAAGCCGGGAAAGCTCTACCAGCCGATCCGGGTCGCGATCACCGGCACCTCGGTCTCGCCCGGGATCTTCGAGTCCCTCGCCGTGCTGGGGCGGAATCGCTCCCTGGAGCGGATCCGGGCCGCGGCTGGGCGCCTCGCCACGGCCTGAGCGGGGCGGGAAAAACCCCCGGTTTCGGGGTTGGAAAGGGACCTCAGGCTAAACCCGGCGGCGGTTGCTGCCGATGTGTTGTGCCAATGAGCGTTACCACCGCGCAGACGAACGTTCCCGCGTCGTCCGATGGCGCCAAAGCGGCGTCACGGGCCGCGCCCGCGCCCGGCAGCCGCCTCGCCGAGGCGTTCGAGGCGGTGGAGCGCTTTCCGGTCCTGCTCGAGTCCCGCGAGCGGGTGATCAGGGCCGCAACCGCCGAGACCGCCCGCGTCGGCGACCTGATCGAGGCGGTCGAGAGTGACGTCGCGCTCACCATCGCGGTCCTCCGCCAGGCCAACCGGGGCGGCCTCGTCGCCGGCGGCATCGCCGGTATCCCGACCGCGATCGAGGTCCTCAGGCCGGCCGGGGTGCTGGCGCTCGCCGGCACCGCGCCGAGCTTCGACTTCTTCGAGTCCAACGGCGGCTGGGAGCTGAAGCCCGAGCGCTTCCGCGTCCACGCGCTGGCCACGCAGCGGGCGGCCGACCGGATTGGGCGCATCGTCGGCTGGGCCGAACGCGACGAGCTGGCGGTGGCGGCGCTGCTGCACGACATCGGCCGGCTCGTGATCTCGCGCCTGCACCCCGGCTACAAGGTCTACTTCGACGCGATCTCCCGCACCCCCGAGCAGCGCCTGCGCGAGGAACGCGAGCAGCTCGGGATCGACCACGCCCTCGTCGGCGGCGTGCTGGCCCGGCGCTGGAACCTGCCGCAGCGGATCGCGGTTGCGATCGAGCGCCATCACGCCGACGACGTCGACGGGCTGGCGGCGATGGTCGCGACGGCCGACATGGTCGCCCACTACTGCCAGGGAGAGGCGATCGCCCCCGAGCGGCTCCGCGCCGCCGCCGAGCGCTGCGGGCTCAGCCCGGAGGCGCTGCGGGACCTCCTCTACGAGCTGCCGCTCCCGACCCAGGACGCCTCCCGGGTCAGCGAGCCCTGTCCGCTCTCCAGCCGCGAGCTCGACGTCCTCCGTCACCTCTCCGAAGGCATGGTCTACAAGCAGATCGCCTCCGAAATGCACCTCTCGGTATCGACGATCCGCACCCACCTCCACAACGTCTACGGCAAGATCGGCGCGGTCGACCGCGCCCAGGCGGTCTTGATGGCGAGGGACCGTGGCTGGATCTAGAAAACCCGTTCCTTACGAGTGGCGTCGCCACTCGTTCGTCAAGGTCCGCCGTCCTGCCTGGTCGGAGCGGCCCCGCACGGGGACTTCCTCCCGCGTCGCCCAGCCCGCGCCGCGGGTGAAATCCCAGACGACTCTGAACGACATCGCCTGGTAGGCGCTAGTTGTAGTTACCCAACACGTTGTTCCAGCTCGGCGAGCCGAGCTGCGGGCGCCTTGTGGCCGAGGGAGCCATGTCTTCTCCTGAAGTTGTAGTGATCGAGCCAGCCCGATAGCGCCGCGGTGCGCTCGGCTGAGGAGCCGTAG
>DASUQZ010000211.1:0-4864 GCA_036280335.1 Solirubrobacterales bacterium | reverse complement strand
GGAGAAGGCGCGCGGCCGCGGCAGGCCCAGCCCCTCCAGGGCTTCGGCCGACTCGCGGATCTCGCACTCGGCCTCCGCCGGCTCCAGCTTCGGCAGCTGCCGGTGGTTCATCCCGTGGGACCCGACCTCGACCCCGAGCGGGGGGAGCGCCCGCAGCCCCTCCGCGTCGAGCAGCCGCAGCTCGCGTGCTCCGAGCGGCCGGTCCCACTCGTTCGTCCCGCCGGTCAGCCCGGCGATGGCGAAGGCGATGGCCGGAACCCCGCGCTCGGCCAGCAGCGGAGCGGCCTCGCCGAGCAGGTCGACGTAGGCGTCGTCGAAGCTGACGAGCAGGGCCCGCTCGGGCAGGCTCGCCCGCCCGTCCAGGGCCGCCAGGACCGCGTCGAAGTCGACGAACCGCCAGCCTCGCCGCGCCAGCGCCTCGAGGTGCTCGGCGAAGCGCCGCGGCGGGATCCCGTACTCGGCGAGGACCGGATCGTCGCTGAGGTCGGCGACGGCGTGGAAGGCGAGGACGATCGCGCTCCCGGTCGATGCCGCCTGCTTCCTCGCCAGCCGGGCGCCGCGTCGGTGTTCGACCGTCCGCATCCCGAAGAAGAGCCGCCGCGTCCACTGGCCCCGGCGCCCGCCGCGCACCAGCGCCACCGCCAGCGCCCGCAGCGGCCGCCCGACCCAGTCCGGCGCCTGCACCAGCGGGCCCAGCAGCCAGCGGCTGCGCCGGGTGTGGAAGTCGGGAGCGGCCTCGAAGCGGGCCGCCTGCTCGGGGTGCTTGAGGACCAGCTCCTCCTCCGAGCGGCCCGTCTCCCGCGAGCGCCGCAGGTAGGCCGCCGGGTCGACGTCGTAGTACTGGTAGCTGATCGCGGCGGGGTTGAAGGCGACCCGCAGCCCGGCCTTGACGACTCGGTAGCCGAAGTCGATGTCCTCACCGCCGAACAGGCCCTCGCGGGTGAAGGAGGTGTCGAAGCCGCCGAGCCGCTCGAACGACCCGCGCGAGATCGACATCTGCCCGGTCAGCAGGTCGTCCAGGCCCGGTTCCGCCCCCGGCGCGGTGAGCCGCTCGCGCCGGCCCTGCGCCCAGATCCCGACCCCCCAGCTGAGCAGCCCGGGCGGCGAGTCCGGGTGCAGCGGCATGTCCCCGACCACCAGGTCGGCGCCCTCGCGTTGGGAGCGCTCGTGCTCGGCCAGCAGCGCCGGGTCGGCCTCCATGTCGTCGTCGAGGAAGAGGAGGATCTCCCCCTCGGCGGCGCTGGCGCCGGCGTTGCGCGCCTGCGCGGCTCCCTGGTTCTCCTGCTCGAGCACCGCGAGCGGGAACGGCGTCTCCAGGTCCCGCAGGGCGGCGGCGCTGCCGTCGTCGGAGCCGTCGACGACGACGATCGCCTCGAAGTCGGTCCAGGTCTGGGCGGCGAGGGCGGCGACGTTCCGCACCACGCGCTCGCGCCGGCGGTAGGTCGGGATGACGACGCTGATCCTGGTCAAGGACCCTCTGCTCCGAAGCGCTCCTCCGGCGGAGCGGTGCGAGGGACGAGCCGCCGCGCCAGCGGCGGCGCCAGCGCCGCGATCCCGGCCGTCGCTCTCAGCCTCCAGCCGAGCTCCCCCGAGCGGACGAGCCGCGGCAGCTCGGCCCGCGAGCCGTCGCCGTGCAGCGCCGCCTCGATCTCGGCCCGGGCGACCTGCTCGCGATGGACCGCCAGCGACCGCTCCAGCGCCGGCCGCTCCGCCGGCCTAAGGTTCGGGTTGCGCCCCGCCTTCTCCAGCAGCTTCACCCGCTCGCGCAGGCTGGCGACCCGGCTCGAGGCGAGGCTGCCGCCGTGCAGGATGTAGTCGTAGAGCGGCTCCTCGACCATCCCCACCTCAGAGCCGGCGAGGATCATCCGCAGCCAGCAGTCCCAGTCGTAGGCGATCCGCATCCCCTCGTCGAAGCCGCCGGCCGCGCCCAGGGCCGAGATCCGGACCGCCGGCCAGCCGCCGGGAAAGCAGCTGGCGAAGATCGCCTCGCGCTGGTCGCCCCGCGGAAACGGGTTGTGCTCGAGGAAGGTGCCGGCGGGCTCGCCGTCGACGACGAAGCGGGCGTCGGTGGCGATCAGGTCGAGCTCGGGGCGCCGCCCCGCCAGCTCCGCGATCGCCTCGAGGCGGCGCGGGTGGTAGGCGTCGTCGGCGTCGAGGATCGCCATGAACTCGCCTGCGGCCGTCTCGGCGCCGGTGTTGCGGGCGGCCGCACCGCCGCCGTTGGGCCGCCGCACCAGCTCGATCCGGTCCATGTAGGGGCGCAGCGCCCCGTCGAGGTCGTCGCCGGAGCCGTCGTCGACCACCAGCACCTCCTCGGCCGGCCGCGTCTGCGCCAGCGCCGACTCGACCGCCCCGGCGATCGTCCCGGCGGCTTCGTAGGCGGTGATGACGATCGAGAAGCTCGGCTCGCTCATGCCGGCAGCCGCCAGGAATGGGGGAGGACGACGTCGCCTTCGGCCTCGGCCGCGACCGGCCGCTCGCCGACCGTCCCCGGCTCGACGTCGAAGAACGCCGCGGCCTGCAGGCCGTCCTGGATGTGGCGCTTGGCCTTGACGAGGACGTCGATCCGGTAGCGCCCCGGCAGCAGCGGCAGCGACTCGACATGGCACTCCAGCCGCGTCCCCGGCTCGGAGTCGCGGACGTCCACCGGCGCCGACATCTCGCTGTCGAAGG
Source organism: Solirubrobacterales bacterium (assembly GCA_036280335.1). Lineage (GTDB taxonomy): Bacteria > Actinomycetota > Thermoleophilia > Solirubrobacterales > 70-9 > VAYN01. The sequence goes on along the minus strand of DASUQZ010000211.1, from coordinate 2,191 downwards.
TGCAGATCGCCTGGCCGAGGCTGTTGACGACGGTCAGCTGGCACTCCATCTTCGGCAGGTGCTCGGTGACCTCGACGGCGATCGTCGCGGGGCGCCCGGTGACGAGCACGTTGGGGTGGCCGCCGCCGGCGTCCTGGATCTCGAGCCGGCGCACCAGCGTCTCGTCGTAGGCGCGGCTGTCGCGGTCGGTCCGCTCCAGCAGGTCGTCGGAGGCGGCCCGCTCCAGGGTGCGCAGGTAGCTGTCGATCGCCTCGACGATCGGCGCGTCGGCCTTCACCCGGCCGCGTTCGAGGAGGATGCCGCGCGTGCAGAGCGCCTGGATGATCGCCAGGTTGTGGGAGACGAAGATCACCGTCCGCCCCTCCTTGGCGACCTCGTTCATCTTCCCCAGCGACTTGCGCTGGAAGGAGGCGTCGCCGACGGCGAGCACCTCGTCGACGAGGAGGATCTCGGGCTCGAGGTGGGCGGCGACCGCGAACGCCAGCCGCACGGACATCCCGCTCGAGTAGCGCTTCACCGGCGTGTCGAGGAAGCGCTCCATCTCGGCGAATTCGACGATCTCGTCGAAGCGGGCGCGGATCTCCGCCCGCCGCATGCCGAGGATCGCGCCGTTGAGGAAGATGTTCTCGCGGCCGGTCAGCTCGGGGTGGAAGCCGGTGCCGACCTCGAGCAGCGAGCCGACCCGGCCGGTCACGTCGGCGTAGCCGGCCGAGGGCTCGGTGATCCGCGAGAGGATTTTCAGCAGCGTGCTCTTGCCGGCGCCGTTGTGGCCGATCAGGCCGACGACTTCGCCGCTGCGGACGGTCAGCGAGAGGTCCTCGAGGGCCCAGAGCAGGTCGCCCTTCGGCCTCCCGCCACGCCCCTCCCGCCGGAAGGGCCGCTGCGCCGCCTCGACGATCGCCTCGCGCAGGGTGCCGTAGCCGGGCCCCTTCACCCCGAGGGTGTAGCTCTTGCCCAGCTCGTGGGTCTCGATCGCGACGTCGCCCATGGCTCTAGACGTAGTCGGCGAAGGCGCGCTCGACGCGGTCGAAGTAGGCGAGGCCGGCGAGGAGGATGAGGACCGCGGCGGCCGCCGAGACGCCGATCAGGTCCCAGGGGGCGTTGCCGGTGCCCAGGGTCGCCCAGCGGAAGCCTTCGACGACCCCGACCATCGGGTTGATCGCCGAGAGCGTCTGCCACGGCTCGGCGAGCTCGCTGCTCGCGTAGACGACCGGGGAGGCGAACAGCCCCATCTGGATCGCGAAGGGGACGACGTAGCGGACGTCGCGGTAGCGGACGTTGATCGCCGAGAGGAACGCGGTGATCCCGAGCGCGGTCGCCGCCGCGATCGCGATCAGCAGCGGCAGCGCCAGGATCGCCAGGCCGGGGGCGAACCCCCAGGCGAAGACGATGATCAGCAGGATGACCAGGGAGATCGCCAGGTCGACGAAGCCGGCGACGATCACCCCGGCCGGCATGAAGATCCGCGGGAAGTAGATTTTCGAGACCAGCGCCGAGTTGGCGACGAGGCTGTCGGAGCCGAGCAGGACCGCGGTGGCGAAGAAGGTCCAGGGAACCAGCGCCGCGAGGCTGAAGAGGGGGTAGGGGAGCCCGTTCGAGGAGATCCCGGCGACGTTGCCGAAGATCAGCGAGAAGACGACCATGAAGCCGAGCGGCTGCAGCACCGCCCAGGCGCCGCCGAGCGCGGTCTGCCGGTAGCGGACGGTGATGTCGCGGAGGGCGATCTGGCCGGCGAGGTCGCGGTAGCGCCACAGCTCCCGCGGCGCCAGCACGCGGCTGAACCCCCGCGTGGGTTCGAGGCGGATCGTTTCCGGGGCAGGGGTCGCTGACTCCAAGTCGCGCAGCATAGGAAGAGCATCGGTTCCGGCAGCGCTTCTTGACAGAATCGTTCCGGATCATGCATCCAGCTCGCCTCGCCCAGGGGTGGCAGCGGCTGAGGCGCCTCGGCGAGCAGTCGCTGTTCCGCAACAGCGTCTACATCATGGGGACGACCGCGGCGACCTCGCTGCTCGGCTTCGGCTTCTGGCTGGTCGCCGCCCGCACCCTCTCGGCAACCGAAGTAGGGCGCTCGGCAGCGCTGATCTCGGCGATGCTCTTCGTCTCGGTCTTCACCAACCTCGGCCTCGGCCAGGTCCTCGTCTCGCGCCTCGCCTCGCGGGCCGAGGGACGCGACTGGTCGATCGCCGTCAGC
>DASUQZ010000210.1:0-6661 GCA_036280335.1 Solirubrobacterales bacterium | reverse complement strand
AAGACGACGTGGTCGATCGCTTCGGTGCGGCGGAAGTGGAGCGCCTGGTCGAGGATCTCGTCGACGCCGAGGTTGCGGCCGAACTTCATCTGCCCGGTGGCGCAGAAGGTGCAGGTCAGCGGGCAGCCCGACTGGGATGAGAGGCAGACCGAGCGGCGGCCGTCGCGGTAGCGCATCAGCACCGCCTCGATCGGCCGCCCGTCGGCGGTGTGGAAGAGGGTCTTGACGGTGCCGTCGTCGGACTTCGCCTCGGCGGCGACGGTCAGGGTCGAGAGCGGCACCTCGGCATCGAGCCGCTCGCGCAGCGCCGCCGGCAGGTTCGTCATCTCCCCATAGGACCGCACCCCGCGCGCCACCCACTCCCACACCTGGTCGGCGCGGTAGGACGGCTCCCCCGCCTCGGCCAGCTTCTCCTTCAACAGCTCGCGATCCATGTCGCGAGTGTACGGAGCGGCGAAACTGTCTCAGTGCCCCTATATGGGGCTCTATGACGGATTCGCGAGCCTGCTCCTCAGCTCGCCTTCGTCCAGGCCTTCGACCAGCAGCAGCTTCTGGCGGGACTTCGCGCCGCGGACGACGCTCACGGACGAGGGCGCGACGCCCGCCCTCTTCGCGACGAGCCTGCAGAGCGCCTTGTTCGCCTTGCCGGCGACGGGCGGCGCCGATACCCGCGCCTGCAGGACGCCGCCGACGATCCCGAGCAGCTCGTCCGCATGGCCGCGCGGGCGCAGCCGGACCTCGATTCTCGTCTCAGCCAAACCGTCCTGACGCTACATCCCGAGCGCGACTTCCATCTCACTCGGCCATGGTCAAACCCGAGCGCGCAGGCGCAGGAAGGTCGGCCAGGTGCGCAGGCGCAGGAGTGCGGTGCGAACGAGGACGGCGCTGTCGAAGTAGTTGAACCGTTCCGTCGCCAGGCCGTCCTCGCGGAGGACGAAGCGATCGACGGCGTCCCAGGAGAGCGGCTTCCCACCTGCCGTTGCGGAGAGCGTGAACTCGATCAGCAGGCCGTCGTCGGTCTCGCCCCAGCGATGGACGACTCCGGTGATGTCCGGGAGCGCCTGCAGCAGCGCCCCCATCACCTTCTTGCCGTCGGCGAGACCGTGGGTGGCGGGAGTCATCGGGGCGACGAGGCGTACATCGGGAGCGAGGATCTCGTCGAGCCCGTCCACGGACGGTGCCTGCCAGTAGGCGGCGAAGCGCTCGGCGAAGTCCGCGGCCGCGCTCATCCCGGCAGCTCCGCCAGCAGGCGGTCGAGGGCTTCGTGGGCGTAGTCGAAGACCCGCTCGTCGCCGCTGAGGCGGTAGCGCGCGTTGGCGCCCATCACCAGCGAGTAGAGCTCGAAGGCGAAGCGCTCCGGGCCGTCGACGCCGGCGATCCGCGCCTGGCGCTCGAGCTGGCGCAGCCAGGCCTCGAGCGAGCCCGCGATCGCGTCGCGCACCGGGCCGGGCCGGTCGTCGTACTCGGCCGAGGTGGCGGCCCAGAAGCAGCCGCCGGGATAGTCGGTGAGCTGGTCGAGGTAGCGCTCGGCCATCGCCCGCAGGCGGGGGACACCGTCGGGAAGCTCGAGGGCTGGGTCGATGACCCTCCCTTTGAAGCGCTCCGCGGCGGCGCCGATCGTCGCCAGCTGCAGCTCCTGCTTGGAGCCGAAGTGGGCGAAGAGCCCGCTCTTGCTCATCCGCAGCTCCGCAGCCAGGCGGCCGATCGTCAGCCCCTCCAGCCCCTCGACTGAGGCGAGGTCGACGGCGCGGTCGAGGATCGAGGCGCGGGTCCGGGAGCCCTTCTCGGTGACGGGAGTCACAGACGCAGGATATAAAAAAGCACGAACGTTCGTATCGAAGCCGCGGGTGGCGGCGCAACCTGAGGAGGACCTGACGAATGAGCGACTACACGGTGAAGAAGATCGACGAGATGGAGGCGATCTTCCTGGGGGGCTACAAGCGGGCGCGGGCGGAGCTCGGGGTCAGCTCCTTCGGGATGCAGGTGATCGACATGCCGCCGAACTACGCGGACTACCCCGACCACGACCACGCCGAGGAAAACCAGGAGGAGGTCTTCATGGCGATCCGCGGCGGCGGCGAGATCGAGATCGAAGGCGAGCGCTTCCCGCTCGACCCCGACCACATGGTCCGGGTCGCCCCGGCGACGAAGCGAAAGGTCTGGCCGGGGCCGGAGGGGATCCGCATGGTCGTCATCGGCGGCGTCCCCGGCGGCGTCTACGAGGCGCCGGGCCGCAGCAAGCTGGGTGAACCCGACCCGATGCGCAGTTAGGCTTCGGAGCCTCTTGCAACGGATCCCGCTCCTTCTCGTCCTGGTCGCGCTCGGCGCCGTCGCCTCTCCGGCGGCGGCGCCCGCGGCGCCGACGACCGCCGACGGAGAGGACGCGATCGTCGTCATCTCCGGCGACGTCACCGTTCCGCGCGGGGAAACCGTCGAGGGCGTCTTCGTCGCCAGCGGCGACGTGCGGGTGGACGGCCGGGTCGACGGCGACGTCGTGCTGTTCGCCGGCGACGCGGTGGTCAGCGGCAGGATCGACGGCAACCTCGTCACCTTCGGCGGCGAGGCGCGCCTGCTGGCCAGCGCGCACGTGACCGGCGACGTCAGCTACGGCGACGAGCGGCCGACCGTCTCCGGCGACGCGATCGTCAAAGGCGACGTCACCGAGGCCGACTGGCCCGACGGAGGCGACCTCGTCCCGTTCGTCGGCTTCTTCTTCCTCTGGCTCGCGGTCGGGGTCTCCGCCGCGATCCTCGGGGCGCTGCTGATCCTGATCGCGCCGCGGGCGGCCGACGCGATCGCCGCTCGCGCCCGGGGGCGGATCGGGCCGCTGATCGCGATCGGGCTCGCGATCGCCATCGCGCTCCCCGTCGCGGGAGGAATCGCCGCCGTCACCCTCGTCGGGCTGCCGCTCGCCTTCGCGATCCTGCTGGCGCTGCTGCCGCTGGCGGCGATCGCCTACGTCGCCTCGGCCTACGCGCTGGGGCGGGCGGTCGTGAAGGCGCCGCGGAAGCGGATCTGGTCTTTCCTCGCCGGCCTGGCGATCCTGCGGGCGGCTGCGCTGGTGCCCCTGCTCGGCTTCTTCGTCGGCGTCGCCGCGGTGGTCTTCGGGTTCGGGCTGCTCGGCGCCGCTATCGGCGCAGCTCGGGAGCCGCAGGCGGAGCCGGCTCGAAGCCCGGACAGCTGAGCACCGGCAGCCGCGGGTAGCGCGGGTAGGCGGGGTCCGTGCGCGAGCGCTCGCAGAGCGAGAAGACCGAGCCGCGGGTGTTTGGAACCAGCCGCTGGTGCCGGCAGCGGTCGCAGAGGCCCGCCGGGGGTCGCGCAGTCGCCATCTCCGCAACCTAGATCATCCCCGCGCCCGGAAAGTGCGGCCTCGGCGAGGGCGGGTCCCGCCCCGCGGGGGCCTAGCCTTTGTGCGTGACCCGAGCAGCGACCCTCTTCGACGCCGACGCGGCCTCCTACAGCGGGACGGTCGAGGTGATCGGCGTCCGGTTCCGCAGCGACGACAGCAACTTCGCGGTGATGCGGGTGCAGGAGCCGGGGTCCGGCGAAGTGTTCGCCGTGGTCGGGCCGATCGCCCATCTCGACGTCGGCGACCGTGCGGAAATCAGCGGCGAGTGGGTGGACGACAGCCGCTTCGGGCGCCAGCTGCGGGCGCAGGGAGCGGTGCCGGTCGATCCGTCGGATCGCGAGGGACAGGTCGCGTACCTGACGACGCTGCCCCACATCGGGCCGGCGCGGGCGGAGAGCCTGGTCGAGACGCATGGCGAGGAGGTGCTCCAGGCGATCGCCGCCGATCCGGCGGCGGCCTTCGGCTCGCTGCGCGGGGTGACGCCGGAGCAGGCCGCGGAGGCGGCCGACGCCTGGTTCGAGAGCCGGGCGATCCGCGACCTCCACGTGCAGCTGGCGCCGCACGGCCTCGCCCATCTGGCGGTGCCGATCCACGACCGCTTCGGCGAGGAGTCGATGGCGATCCTCCACGAGGAGCCCTATCGCCTGACGGAGGTCTCGGGAGTCGGCTTCGCCCGCGCCGACAAGATCGCCCTTGCAGCCGACATGGCGCCCGAATCCGACGAACGCGTCCAGGCCGCCGCCGTCTACGCCCTGAAGGAGGCGGAGCAGCAGGGCAACAGCTTCCTGCCGATGGCTGACCTGGCCCAGCGGACCTCGAAGCTCACCGGCGTCCCCGCCGATCCCGACGTCCTCGCCCGAGCGGCGGGGCTCGTCGACGACGAAGGGCGCATCTACCGGAAGTGGACGCTCGAGCGGGAGCAGGCCGTCGCGGCGACGCTCCTGAGGCGCGCCGACGCTCCCCCCCACCTCGACCACGAGCCGGACGAGGAACCGGGAGACGAACTGACCGACGAGCAGTGGGCGGCCGTGAGGGCGGCGTTCGGGTCGCGGATCTCGGTCCTCACCGGCGGCCCCGGCGTCGGCAAGACCAGGTGCACCCAGGGGATCGTCGAAGAGGCCGAAGCCGCCGGCGCGAAGATCGCCCTCTGCGCCCCCACCGGCCGGGCGGCGCGGCGGCTGGCGGAAACCACCGAAGGGGAGGCGAAGACGATCCATGGCCTGCTCGAGTGGATCCCCGGCCATGAGCCGGGCTTCCGGCCAGGGCATCCGCTTCCGGTCGACCTGGTGATCGTCGACGAGTCCTCGATGCTGAACCTCCATCTCGTCGAGGTGCTCCTGGACGGGCTCGCCGAGACGACCCACGTCGTCTTCGTCGGCGACGCCGACCAGCTGCCGCCGATCGGAGCGGGGAAGCCGTTCGAGGACCTGATCGCCTCCGAAGCGGTGCCGGTCGTGCGGCTGACCCAGATCTTCCGGCAGGCAGCCAAGTCGATGATCACCACCGCCGCCCACGAGATCAACCACGGCCGTCCTCCCCACCTCGAGCCCGAAGAGGACCAGGAACACGACTTCTTCTTCATCGAGCGAGTGGCGCCGGAGCGGGCGCTGGAGACGGTGGTCGAGGTGGTCGCCGAGCGGGCCCCGGCCAAGTTCGGGGTCGACCCGATCCGCGAGGTCCAGGTGCTGGCGCCGATGTACAAAGGGCAGATCGGGATCGACAGGCTCAACGAGCGGCTCCAGGCCGAGCTCAACCCCGATGGGAAACCCGCCCTCTACGGCCGCTTTCGGGTCGGCGACCGGCTGATCCAGACCCGTAACTCCCACGAGCTGGAACTGATGAACGGCTCGATCGTCTTCCTCCGCGCCGACGACCCGGAGAAGAAGACGATCACGGTCGACACCGACGACGGCGGCTCCCGAGTCATCCCCTACGGCGAGGCCGACGACCTCAACCTCGCCTATGCCATCTCCGTCCACAAAGCGCAGGGCTGCGAAGTGCCGGTCGTGGTCGGCGTCTGCCACCGCGCCCACTCCCACATGCTCAACCGCCCCCTTCTCTACACCGCGATCACGCGCGCCCGCAACAGCTGCGTCCTGGTCGGCGACCAGATCTCCCTCGCCTCAGCCGTGGGCCGTGACGACAGCGGCGGCCGCCACTCCGGGCTGGCGGAGCGGCTGCGCGGCCTGCGCTAGCCGAACTTCCGTCCGCATCGCCCGATGCCGCCACAGGCATCCGTATACTCAAAATTGATGAGGGCGTGAACCTCTCCCTCCTCCTTTGCCCACCCCCAGTGCCGAGCCGTCGCGGCGTCGTCTACCGCCGCGGCGGCTCTCGAACCGCCGCAGCCGGGCGTTCCTCATAGCCTTCCGGCGGTGGAGGAACACCGCCTGCCGTTCGCCGAGATCGCTCTGACGCTGGCGGGACTCGCCCTGCTGGCGGGGCTGGCGCTCGTCGTCGACCCGCTGCGCGACTCCGTCTCCGCGGCGGTCCAGGGCGATCACGACGCGGTCCGCGAGCACGTCGACCGCCTCGGCCTCGGCGGGCCGCTCCTGATCCTCCTCCTCTGCGTACTCCACAGCGTCGTCTTCTATCCCGCCGAGATCGTCGACGCCGCCGCCGGCTTCGCCTACGGCTTCTTCCCCGCCCTGGCCCTGGTCATGTTCGGCTGGATCCTCAACGGCCTGGTCTGCTGGGCTGTCGGGCAGTCGGTCGCCCGCCCGCTGCTCGACCGCTGGTTCGGCGAAGAGCGGTTCGAGCGGATCGAGAGGGCGATCGAGCGAGGCGGATGGATGCTGCTGATATCGATGCGGCTGATCCCGATCCTCCCCTTCAGCGTCGTCTCCTATGCGGCCGGGGCGGCGCGCGTGCCGTTCTGGCGCTTCGTCTGGACCACGGTCGTGGGCTACCTGCCGATCACCGCGATCTCGGTCTACCTCGGCACCCGGCTGGAAGGGCTGTCGCTGACCGACCCGCTCGTCCTCGCCAGCGGCCTGGCGCTGTTGGCGCTGCTGGGGGCAGGGCACCTGGCGATGCGGCGGCAGTCGCGGCGAGGCGCCGCGAGCGGGAGCGGGAGCGCGTCAGGCCGGAGCTAGCGGATCCGCTTGACGCGGAAGCGGAAGACGGCGGGGGTGGAGTCCACCAGGCCGGCGCCGTTGCGCGCCTTCACCCGGATCACGTGCCTTCCCGGGCGAAGCCGGCGAACGATCCGGGTTGCGCAGGCGCGGAAGGTGGCGTTGTCGACCTTGCAGAGGAAGGCGACCCCTGCCTGGTCTGACCCGAAGCGGAAGACGACCCGGGCGGTGGCGCGGC
>DASUQZ010000209.1:0-7574 GCA_036280335.1 Solirubrobacterales bacterium | reverse complement strand
CAGCATGCGCAAGCTGCTGCTCCCGCCGTTCCACGGCAAGGCGATCGCACGCTACGAGTCGCTGATCGAGGAGATCACCGCCGCCGAGGTCGACTCCTGGCCGCTCGGCGAGGAGTTCCCGATCCACGCGCGGATGCAGGCGGTGACCCTGGAGGTGATCCTGCGCGTCGTCTTCGGCGTCTCGACCGGGCCGCGGCTGGACCGGCTGCGGGAGATGCTCGGAACCGTGCTGGCGGAAACCGCCGCCCCCGGCCGGCAGGTGCTGGCTCTGGCGCTGCGGCGCTTCGGCGGCGACGGGCCCTTCGCGCGGTTCGAGGGCCAGCTGCGGGAAGTCGACGAGCTGCTCCACGCCGAGATCGCCGAGCACCGCGAGCGGCCCGACCTCGAGGAGCGCGAGGACATGCTCTCGCTGCTGATGCTGGCCGAGTTCGAGGACGGCACCCGGATGGAGGACCGCGAGCTGCGCGACCAGCTGATGACGCTGCTGCTGGCCGGGCACGAGACGACGGCGACGGCGCTGGCCTGGACCTTCGACCTGCTGCTGCGCCACCCGGCGGCGCTGCGCCGGCTGCGCGACTCGCTGGAGGCGGGCGAAGAGGACTACCTGCGGGCGACGATCTCGGAGTCGCTGCGGCTGCGGCCGGTGATCCCGCTGGCCGGCCGGCGGCTCGCCAAGGAGCTGGTGGCGGATGGGCTGACCCTGCCGCCGGGGACCGACGTGACCCCGGCGATCTGGCTCACCCACACCCGCGCGGACGTCTATCCCGAGCCCTTCGCGTTCAAACCCGAGCGCTTCCTCGAGGACGGCCCCGACACCTACGCCTGGATCCCCTTCGGCGGCAGCGTCCGCCGCTGCATCGGCGCCACCTTCGCCGAGTTCGAGATGCGGATCGTCCTGCGCGAGGTGCTGACCCGGTGCGAGCTGCGCAAGGCGAGCCCCTCTCCGGAGCGGGTCGGCCGCCGCAACATCACCCTCTCGCCGAAGGGCGGCACCCCGGTGGTCGTCACCTCACGCGAGCCGGCCCGCGAGCCGGTTGCGGTCTGACAACACGTTCCGGAGGTTTTTGTCTACACTCCTCCCATGGAGGCACTTCAGGAGAGGGAGGCAGACGTGGAGAACTGGAACGACGACCGGTTGGACGAACTGAGTCGGCGGATGGACGCGGGGTTCGAAGAGATGCGCGAAGGCTTTGCAAACGTCGATCACCGCTTCGAGCGGGTCCATGATCGCCTCGACAAACTCTTCTACATCCAGCTTTTCTTCCTGGTCAGCCTCGCCGCTGCGCTGCTCACCGACAAGGTGTAGGCGGACGCTCAGCCGCCGGACTTGGCCGGGGAGTACGGGTGCTCCTTGGCCCAGCGCTCGATCTCGCCGGAGCCGGAGATCACCTCGCCGTCGTCGAGGACGAGGATCGGCACGTCTTCCTGGCCGCTGAGCTTCTTGACCTCGGCGCGGTCCCTCTCGCGGCTGCGCCAGGTCCAGGGCATCATCCGGTACCCCTTCACGGTCTTCAGCTCGTACTCGTAGCCCGCCGCGTCGAGCGCCTTGCCGGCCTTCGCACACGGATGCATGAAGCCCGGCCCCATCTTCTTCGTCCCGCAGGTGTAGAGGATCACGGCGCCAGCCTAAGGGCCCGAGACAATCCGGTGCAAGTGCTACATTCGTAGCATGAGCGTAGAAGTTGCCTCCAGGGAGTTGCGGAACGACACCGCCGGGTTGCTGCGGCGGGTCGAAGAGGGAGAGCGAATCGTGATCACCCGGAGAGGAAAGCCCGTGGCTGATCTAGTTCCTCATCAGGAGGAAACCAGCAGGTGGCTTACCCCCTCGGAGGTCATGGAGATACGCGAGATCGCGTCCGCCGACCCGACTTGGGCCGCAGATTTGGCGAGATTGAGGGCTGAAACGACTGAAGACCTGGGGCCGATCGTGTGAGGGAGGATCGCGTCAGTGTCGGAGTCCTCGATACGTCCGTCCTCATTGCCGCTGAGGAAGGTCGGTCCATCCGGGAAGAGGGCCTTCCGGAAAACGCCGTCATCTCGATCATGACCGTGGCCGAGTTGCGCGCCGGCATCCTCGCCGCCACCGACATCGAGAGCCGAGACCGCCGTCTTGCGACGTTGGAGCGGATTGCCAAAGCAGGGGTATTTCCGATCGATCACCGCGTTGCCGCCGCGTGGGCGGGTATGCGTGCCTATCTGGCTGCAGCGGGAAAACGGGTCAGCGTCAACGATCTGTGGATCGCCGCCACCGCCGCAGCCAACCGATTGCCCGTGGTGACCCAGGACCGTGACTTCTATGCCCTCTCGGGCGTCAACGGCCTGACCGTCATCGAGGTCTGACCGCTTCGAGCCGCTCGAAGATCTCGGGCAGGTGGGTGAGGTAGGCGCCGTAGTCGAAGACCGCGTCGAGGTCTAGGTCGGGGGCGGCCTCGGCGAGGAGGTCGCGGAACTCGGTGCGGGTGTCCCAGGCGCGCTGGGCGTTCTCCTGGACGACGCGGTAGGCGTCGTCGCGGGTCATCCCGGACTCGACCAGGGCGGTCAGCGCCCGCTGGCTGAACAGGGCGCCGTGGGTGAGGCCGAGGTTCTCGCGCATCCGCTCCTCGTTCACCTTCATCCCGGAGGCGACCTTCGCCGCCAGGTCCTGCATGTAGTCGAGGGCGATCGTCGCGTCGGGCAGGATCACCCGCTCGGCGCCGGAGTGTGAGATGTCGCGCTCGTGCCAGAGGGCGACGTTCTCGATCCCGGTCTGCGAGTAGCCGCGCAGGACGCGGGCCAGGCCGGTGATCCGCTCGGTGCGGATCGGGTTGCGCTTGTGGGGCATCGCCGAGGAGCCCTTCTGGCCGGCGGCGAACGGCTCTTCGACCTCGCGCACCTCGGTTTTCTGCAGGTTGCGCACCTCGGTCGCGAAGCGCTCCAGCCCGGCGCCGGCGATCGCGATCGCGGTGAGCAGCTCGGCGTGGCGGTCGCGCGGGACGACCTGGGTCGCGACGTCCTCGCGCCCGAGCCCCAGCTTCTGCATCACCCGCGCCTCGACGGCGGGGGGCACCGAGGCGTAGGTGCCGACGGCGCCGGAGAGCTTGCCGACCGCGAGCTGGGCGAAGGCCTCCTCCAGCCGGTCGAGGTTGCGGTCGGCCTCGAAGGCGAAGCCGGCCAGCCGCAGACCGAAGGTGGTCGGCTCGGCGTGGACGCCGTGGGTGCGGCCGACGCAGAGCGTGTCGCGGTGCTCCAGCGCCCGCTCGACCAGGGCGTCGCGGTAGGTGCAGGCGCCGGCGAGGACGACTTCGCCGGCCCGGCGCAGCTGCAGCGCCAGCGCCGTGTCGAGCACGTCGGAGGAGGTCAGGCCGTAGTGGATCCAGCGCCCGTGCTCGCCGACCGACTGCGCGACGACGTCGACGAAGGCGGCCACGTCGTGGTCGGTCACCTTCTCGCGCTCTTCGACCGCCTCGACCGTGAAGGCCGCCCTCTCGCGCGCCTCCCGCGCCGCCTCCTCGGGCACGACCCCCTCCGCCGCCCAGGCCTCCGTCGCCGCCAGCTCGACCTCGAGCCAGCTCTGCATCTTCGCTTCGGGAGTCCAGACCGCCCCGATCTCGGGACGGGTGTAGCGGGGGATCACGCGTTGATTATCCGCGCGGCGAGGACGCCGGCGTTCTTGGCTCCGTCGATGGCGACGCAGGCCACCGGGATTCCCGGGGGCATCTGCACCGCCGAGAGCAGCGCGTCGAGCCCGCCGAGGCTCTTGCCGAGGATCGGCACGCCGATCACCGGCAGGTCGGTGTGGGCGGCCGCTACTCCGGGCAGCGCCGCCGACATCCCGGCGCCGGCGATGATCACCTTGAGGCCGCGCATCCGCGCGTTCTGGCAGTACTCGCGCACCTTCTCGGGGTCGCGGTGAGCGCTCATCACCCGCACCTCGTAGCGGATGCCGGCTTCCTCCAGCGCTTTCCCGGCGGCTTCCATCTTGGGCTTGTCGTTCTTCGAGCCCATGATGATCCCGACGTGCGGCTCGTCGACGTCGATTTCCTGGAAGGCTTCCTCCACGCTGGCCATGGTTGCCGTCTGGGAGGGATCGGCCGGGCCGGTCGGCCGGGGGCCGGCGGTCCCTCTGGGCTGGGGCTCCTCTGAGATCTCGCTCATCTGTTCCTTTCTGGCTTAGCTGGGGACCCGCTCGACGGCGCGGGCGGCGATGTCGGTTCGGATCTGCATTCCCTCGAAGGAGATCCGGCGGGCCGCATCGTACGCACGATCGCGCGCTTCAGCGGGACTGGTTCCCAATCCGGTCACGTTCAACACCCGCCCGCCGGCGGTGACGATCTCGCCGTCGCGCTCGGCCGTCCCCGCGTGCGTCACCTCGGCGATCTCCGCCGCCTCGGCGAGGCCCCGGATCACGTCCCCCTTCGAGGAGGACTCCGGGTACCCGGCGGAGGCGAGGACGACGGTCACCGCCCACTGGTCGGCGAACTCCGCCGTCATCCCGGCGAGCCCGCCCGGCGCGCGGGCGGCGAGGAAGAGCTCGGCGAGGTCGGAGCGCAGCCGCGGCAGCACCGCCTGCGTCTCGGGGTCGCCGAAGCGGGCGTTGAACTCGAGCACCTTCGGCCCCTCGGCGCCGATCCTCAGGCCGGCGTAGAGGACGCCGTGGAAGGGGACGCCGCGGGCGGCCATCGCCGCGACGACGGGACGGTGGACGCGCTCGACGATCTCCTCGACCTCGGCGTCGCCGAAGCCGGGGACCGGCGAGTAGCTGCCCATGCCGCCGGTATTGGGGCCGCGGTCGCCGTCGAAGATCCGCTTGTAGTCCTGGGCGGGGGCGAGGGGGACGACGTTCTCGCCGTCGCAGAGCGCCAGCAGCGAGAGCTCCTCGCCCGTGAGGAACTCCTCGCAGACGACCGTGGTCGAGCCGAAGCGCCGCTCGGTGAAGAAGACGTCGATGGCCGCACGGGCCTCCGCCTCGTCCTGGCAGATGATCACGCCCTTGCCCGCCGCCAGGCCGTCGGCCTTGAGCACGGTCGGGTAGGGGATCGAGGCGAGGTGCTCGAGCGCCTGCTCGCGGCTGCTCAGCAACGCGTGCGAGGCAGTCGGCACGCCCGCCTCCCCCATCAGCTCCTTGGCGAAGGCCTTCGACCCCTCCAGCTCGGCGGCGGCCCTGGTCGGCCCGAAGGCCGGGATGCCGGCCTCCTCTAGCGCGTCGACCGCGCCGGCGACCAGGCCGGCCTCGGGGCCGATCGCGACCAGGTCGGCGCCGTGCTCCTTGGCCGCGGCGACGATCGCGGCGGCATCGTCCGCGGCGACCCCCGCCAGGCACTCCGCGTCGGCGGCGATGCCCGCGTTGCCCGGCGCGCAGAGCACATCCGTGACCTGGGGCGAGCGCCGCAGCGCCCGCACGATCGCGTGCTCGCGACCGCCCCCGCCTACGACGAGCGCCTTCAACGCCTAGAGCGAGTCGGCCAGGTCCTCGGCCGGCATCGCCGCGAGGGTCTGGCTCGTCATGGTCCCGCGCGAGCCGAGCTCGACCGAGACCTTCGCCATCGTCTTCTCGTCGGGAGCTTCGACCACGGTCACGAAGTCGTACTGCCCCAGCGTCGCGTACTGCGCGACCACCTTGGCGCCGATCTGTTCGACCTCCCGGTTCACCTCCGCCACCCGCCCCGGGTTGTTCTTCAGGGTCCGAACCCCCTCAGCGGTGAGATTGGTCAGCATCAAATAAGTCGGCATCTCCGCCCCCTTCAGCTCTAGGTCAGGCCTCCAGCTCAACCGTACTGCTTCGCGTGGGATGGGGGGTCTCGAGCTGATCTGCCAGAGCTGGCCGGGAGGGAGGGTGTCCATGCCCCTCCGGAGGAATGTTCGGCGACATGCAATCTGATGAAAGCGCGGGCGGAGCCCGCGCACCAGGTTCTCCCCGGAGCGAAGCGGAGGGGAGGTCAATTCCGGAGGAGGGGCATGGACACCCTCCACCACCGCGCTGCTCTCAGTATTCGCTGAAGCCGGCGTGGATGTGGTCGCAGTGGTCTGCGAGGGCGAAGGCGGGGCCGGCGCCGTCGAGGTCGAAGCAGAAGATCAGCTCGTCGGGGTGCAGCGGCGCGGGCATCTGCGAGAGGGCGTAGCCGAGCTGGGCGCAGGGAGCGCTGGGATCGACGTTGGTGCAGGCGACTCCGTCGACGGCGGCGATGTCCATGGCCCGGCCGTAGTAGTGGTTGGAGACGTTCCCCGAGGCGGTCATCATCGAGTGGTCGGAGCGCAGGGAGCTGATCGTGATCTGGTGCTCCTGGGTCATCAGCGCCAGCAGCGCCATGATCCGCTGGTCGAGGACGCCGTTCTGGATGTCCGCCAGCTCGAGTTCGTTGGAGAGGACGAGGTTGCCCCAGTTGATCTGGGCGGCGGCGCTGCCCGGCAGGGCGATCTCCCAGTCGACCCACTTGGCGCCGCACTTGCCTTCGAGCCGTTCCGCCTCGCGGGCGACGGCGTCGACGTACCAGGCGGCCTGGTTGTGGGTGAAGACGCCGGCCTCGATGCCGCCGCGCGACCAGATCAGCCGCGCCAGGGTGGCGGCGGAGTCGTCGATGTCCTGGCGGCGAATGCGGCCGTCTTCGTCGCCGTCGACCGCGAAGCCGCGCCACTCGAAGCCGTCGAGCCCGAGCGCGCCTTCCTTGCGCAGCTGCGCTTTGCTCATGCCGCGGCCGAAGTCGGACTCGAGGCGGGTGATCGCAGCCAGCGTCCAGACCCCGCGGCGCCCGAGTTCGTAGCGGCCGGCGGCGGCCTCGAAGGCGGTCATGTAGGCCTCGGGAATCTCTTTCCGCCACGCCTTGGGCGGCTCGCAGTCGAGGACCTGGACCTGCGGGTTGAGCGCCAGCGTGCTGTAGCTGCCACCGACCTCGTCGGCGTAGCAGGCGGCGTGCTCGAGCACGTCTTCGACGTACCAGTCGGCGTGGTTGTAGGCGAAGATCGCGCCGTAGATGTCGGCCGGCATCCCGGAGGCGCTGAGGTAGCGGGCGGCGGCGAAGATCGCGTCTTCGGGGTTGTTCGGGTCCTTTACGCCGTCGCCGTTGGCGTCGACGCCGTAGTAGGCCCAGGTTTCCGGCATGAACTGCATCCAGCCTTCGGCGCCGGCGTAGGAGGGGCCGAGGTTGCTGCCGAAGGCCGTCTCGATCGCGTTGATCGCCGCCAGGATCGCCGGCCCCTGCGGACCCAGCGCGTACTTGTCGGAGGCCCGGTGGTAGATCGGGATCAGGACCGGGGGGACGCCGCTGACCGCGCAGCTCGACTGCGGCAGCGAGGGGATCGCGAAGGTCGAGGGGCCGGGCGTGACGGTCGCGCCGACGCCGGATTCCGAGCCGCCGCTCTCCGGCGGCGTCGGCAGTACGGGCTCGGCCTTCTCGCCGCCGTCGGCTTCCACGCCGCCGCTCCCGTTCGAGGGCGGCTCCTCCTTCTCGGGCACCGGCGGGGCTTCGAGGGCATCCTGTTCCACCACCTCCACTTCGGGAGCGGGCGCCGGCGGGGCTTCCAGCGTCGCCCCCGGCGTCGGCGCCGCCGAGCTCTCGGCCTCGGCCCGCGCAACCGCGACGGGCACCGCCAGCGCGGCC
>DASUQZ010000208.1:0-14003 GCA_036280335.1 Solirubrobacterales bacterium | reverse complement strand
GTCGGGGGCGCCCCCGACCGCTTTCGCGAGCTTCGGCAGCACCTGTTCGGCTTCCTGGGGCGTGGAGAATTCGCAGGCGATCAGGAGCGGCCCGTTGACGCCGGCGCCGAAGCCCTTGTTGAGCGAGTCGTAGGCCTGGCGCGAGGTCGTTTCCTCGGGGAGCGCGCTGATGTCGTTCTGACCCAGCTCGAGCTGGAAGATCGGCAGCGCCAGGACGATCAGGATCAGCAGCGAGACGACGCTTGCCATCCCCGGCCGGGCGGCCACGCGTTCCGCCCAGCGCCGCCAGCCGTGAGGCTCCTTGTCGTCGGGATGGGTCTTGCCGAGCTTGACCCGCAGCGAGTTGATGTGGGGACCGAGGGCGCCGAGCATCGCCGGCAGCAGCGTCGTCGCCGCGGCCACCGCGACCACCACCGCCACCGCAGCGGTGAAGCCGAGGGTGGAGACCAGCGGGATGCCGGCGAAGGCGAGCGAGCAGAGCGCGATGACGACGGTGAAGCCGGCGAAGACGACGGCGCCGCCGGCGGTCGCGGTCGCCCGCGCGATCGACTCGCGCAGCTCCATCCCGTCCGCCAGCTGCAGTTTGTGCCGGGTGACGATGAAGAGGGCGTAGTCGATGCCGACGCCGAGGCCGATCATCGTCGCCAGCGTCGAGGCCACCCCCGGAACCTCGAGCACCTGCTCGAGCAGGCGGATGATCGAGAGCGCGCAGGCGAGGCCGATCACCGCCGAGACGATCGGCAGCATCATCGCCGTCGCGGTGCCGAAGGCGAAGAGGAGGATGATCACCGCCGCCGCCAGGCCGATCGCCTCGCTGGTCTCGGTCGCGGGCTTGGAGAGCTGCTGGCCGACGTAGGAGCCGACTGCCGTCTCCAGCCCGGCGGCGCGGGCGGGCCCGGCGGCGTCGAGGATCTGTTCGGCCTGCTCTTCGTCGATCTCCCCCGGCCCGACGTCGAGGAAGACCGGGATGTAGCCGATCGACCTGTCCTTGCTGAGGAAGGCGGCCCCCTCGGGGCTGAGCGGGCTGACGGCGGAGTTGACCTCCTTCAGCGCGTTCAGCTTTTCGACGGTTGCGTCGACCGCCTGGGCGTACCTGGCGTCGGTCAGCTTCCCCTGCGGCGCTTCGAGCACCAGCGGGTTGCTGCCGAAGGCCTGTTCGGGCAGGTCGTCTTCGAGCAGTTCGGTCGCGGTGGTCGAGTCGGTGCCCGGCAGCGTCAGGTTTTCGCTGGTCTTGCTCCCCGTCGCCTGGCCGATCGCGACCAGCCCGATCGCGAGCACGACCCAGGCGGCGATCACCGGATAGTGATGGCGGGAGCAGAAGCGCCCGATCGCGTAGAGGGGTCCGGTCATGGCTCAGTCGCCTCCTTGGTCGCGGCCGGCGGATCTTCCGGAGCGGCAGCTTCTCCCGTCTCGAAAGCGTCGGGTATCGCCTCGAGCGGTTCGGCGCCGAGCGCGCGACGGATCAGGACCAGGCGCTGCGCCTGGTTGGCCGCCATCGAGGCGATCAGCGGCCGCGGCCAGCCGATCGTCAGCTTGCCGACGGCGTTGAGCTCGGCGTCGATCGTCGCGCTTTCCATCTCGTAGAGGAGCTCGAGGGCGTCGCGGCGCGTCTCCGGCTCCCCCACCTCGATCGTTTCGCCCGGGGGGTCGGCTTCGCCGTCGAGACCGCGCAGCGTCTTCGTGACCGCGTTGACCTGTTCCTGTTCCTGGGCGCGGAACTCCTCGGCGCCGGCGAGGTCGGACCCGCGCAGCGCCGGCAGCACCTGGCCGTAGGCCTCGACCGCGGCGAGCTTGCGGGCCAGGATCTCGTTCAGGACCCGGACGTCGGCGGCCTTGTCGACGGCGGAGTCGTCTCCGTCGCCGCCGCAGCCGACCAGGGCTCCCCCGAAGACAGCGAAGACGATCCCCAGGAGGAGGGCACGGCGCATGGCAGGGCCGCGCATGATTCGGTTCGGTGCCATGACGAGGGGGAGAAGCCTATGAGCTCAGAGGGCGAGGCGCTGGCGGCGCTTGCCGAGGAGGTTCACCGCTGCCGCCTCTGCCCGCGCCTGGTCGCGTGGCGCGAGGAGCAGGCGGCGAGCCCGCCACGCCGCTACCGCGGCCAGGAGTACTGGGCACGGCCGGTCTCGGGGTTCGGCGACCCGCGGGCGCGGGTGGGGCTCGTCGGCCTGGCGCCGGCCGCGCACGGCGCCAACCGCACCGGGCGGATGTTCACCGGCGACCGCTCCGGCGACTGGCTCTACGCCGCCCTGCACCGGGCGGGCTTCGCCAACCGGCCGGAGTCGGAGTGGCGCGGCGACGGCCTCGAGCTGCGCGACGCCTACGTCACCGCCACGGTCCGCTGCGCGCCCCCGGCAAACAAGCCGACGCCGCAGGAGCGCGACACCTGCCTCCCCTACCTCGAACGCGAGCTGCGGCTGCTGGAGCGCTGCGAGGTCCTCGTCGCCCTCGGCTCCTTCGGCTGGGACGGGATCCTCCGCGCCGCCCGCGGCCTCGGCGAGGAGGTGCCGCGGCCGCGGCCGAAGTTCGGCCACGGCGCCGAGGCGCAGGTCGGTCCCTGGCGGCTGATCGGCTGCTACCACCCGAGCCAGCAGAACACCTTCACCGGCAGGTTGACGGTGCCGATGACCGACGCCGTCTTCGCGCGGGCGCGCGCGCTGATCGGTTAGGGGAAGAGTCAAAAGTTCTTGTCGGAACGCTCCGGTTCTTTAAAGCGGTCTCATGGGCGCCAATCAGCACCAGGGGAGGGAACTCATTTGCGCAGGCCAAGGATCAAGCGGACGACGGAGGAGATCGAGACCCCGGACGGGGACGTCTACCTCCTGCGACCGAGCGCCGACAACGACATCCGCATCGAGAAGCCGAACGCGGAGGAACGGCGCCTGCTCGCCGCCGTCGACGGCGAGCGCACGGTGGAGGAACTGCGGGCGGAGTTCGGCGCCGAGGAAGTCAACGACCTGATCTCGCAGCTCCAGGAGCTGGAGGTGCTCGAGGACGCCGAGGACGACGAGCGGCTGCCGGCCGCGGAGCTGGAACGCTTCGACCGCCAGCTGCGCTACTTCAGCGACATCGGCAGCAGCGACCTGCCGGCGTCGCTGTGCCAGGAGCGGCTGCGGGAGGCGAAGGTCGCCGTGCTCGGCGTCGGCGGTCTCGGCGGCTGGGCGGCCTGGGCGCTGGCCTGCTGCGGCGTCGGGGAGATGTGGCTGATCGACGGCGACCGGGTCGAGATCAGCAACCTCAACCGCCAGATCCTCTACACCGAGGCCGACATCGGCCTGCTCAAGGTGGAGTGCGCCGCCGCCCGGCTGCGCGCCTTCAACTCGGGGGCGAAGATCACGACGACCGCCCGCCGGCTCGAGAGCGAGGCGGACATCGCCGAGTTCATCGCCGGCTCCGACGTCGTCATCGACGCCGCCGACTGGCCGGCCCACGACATCGAGCGCTGGTGCAACTCCGCCTGCTTCGAGGCCCGCATCCCGTACATCACGATGAGCCACTTCCCGCCGATCGCCCGGGTCGGGCCGCTCTACGTGCCGGGGGTGACGGGCTGCTTCGCCTGCCAGGAGGCGGCCTACCGGCGCGAGTACCCGCTCTTCGACGTCGCCGTCGAGCAGCGGCGCGCGAAGCCGAGCCCGGCGGCGACCCTGGGACCGGCGTGCGGCCTGATCGGCGGCCAGGTGGGCCTGGACGTGATGCACCTGCTGACCGGCCTCGCCACCCCCTCGACCCAGGGCGTCGCCCACATCTACGACCTGCGGACGATGGAGGTCAAACGCGAGCGGGTGGTGCCGGAGCCCGGCTGCCCGGTCTGCGGCCACCTGGAGCACGAGAGCGTCGCCGTCGAGGAGGGCGGGGCGGCCGGCGGGTAGCGTTCCGCCGATGCGACTCGTCCTTCCGGTTGCGCTCCTCGCCGCGCTGGCGCTGCTGGTCGGCTGCGGCGACTCCTCCGAGCAGACGACCTCCGGCCCCGCCGAGCGGGGAGGCGTCGAGCGGGAAGTGCGGGTCGCCTTCGAACGCAGCGGGGGCTGCAAGCCGCCGCGGGGCACGTCGCGCTGGGGCTGCTCGGTCGGCGCCTACCGCTGCCAGGGCGTCGTCGTCGACCGTGGCTGGTCGGTCAGCTGCGCCAAGCCGGGCGAGTCGATCGCCTTCCTCATCCACCGGGGCTGACGTCGCGCCGTCCCGCCAACCGGGCGGTGGGGTCGACGAAGAGGACCAGCCAGAGGAGCGGCGTCAGCGCCGGGGCCACGAAGGCGATCGGGATCGAGAGGGCGAAGACGGCGGCGATGTAGGCGCTGCGGACCTGCGCCTCCCGGTAGGCGGCCTCGTCGATCGTGGTCAGGCCGCGCCCGTGCGCGCTCCTGGTCATCAGCAGGCCGACGAGGATGACGATCACGAGGTTGACCGAGTAGACGACCACCCCGGCCGTCTCGCCGCCGTACTCGCCGAGCACCTCGCTGCTGAAGGGGATGAGGACGATCCAGGCCAGGTAGAGCAGGTTGAGCGCGATCAGCCGGCCGTCGAAGGCCCGGACTTCGCCGAAGAACCGGTGGTGGACGATCCAGAACTTGCCGATCACGGCGAAGCTGATCGCGAAGGCGAGGAAGTCTTCCCGCAGGCCCCAGAGCTCGTCGTCGATCTCCCCGCCGGTCAGCCCCTTCTCGATCCCCAGGTTGAGGACCAGCAGCGTGATCGCGATCGAGAAGACCCCGTCGCTGAAGGCGACGATCCGCCCGAACTCGATCTCGTTGTCTTCCCGCCGCTTCGCGGCCTCGTCCCTCGCCACCCCCGGATCATCTCCCCCGCCCTCGACGGAACCCAGCCCCGATCCTCCTTACAATCCCCCGAGCACGCCGGCGTAGCTCAGTTGGTAGAGCACTTCATTCGTAATGAAGGGGTCACCGGTTCAAGTCCGGTCGTCGGCTCTGGCGCCTCTAATGGGTAGTACTGAGGAGGAAATAGGTATTCTGAGGGTGAAGATACCTATTTCTGATGCAGACTTTCCGAGATCTCGACAAGCACCTGGGGATGGTTCCCGCAGGCTCTGCCGCCGCCCTTGCCGAAGCAAGCGCCGGAAGGGGCCGAGAGGAGGCCTTTCGAAGGCAGAACCCCCAGGTGCTGGAGGGCTTGATGGAGGTAGCGCTGATTCAAAGCAGTGCCTCCTCCAACGCAATCGAGCAGATCACGGCAGCGCCAGGCAGGGTCACTGAACTCGTTCAGGACAAGACGGCCCCTAAAGATCGCTCCGAGGAGGAAATCGCCGGCTACCGCAAAGTCCTCGAGACGATTCACTCGAGCGCTGAGAACATTCCCCTGACCACCTCGGTCGTTCTTCAATTCCATCGCGACATCTACGCCTTCAGCCCAGTTCCGGGCGGCAGGTTCAAGAGCACCCAGAACGAGGTCGCCCGCTTCGACAAGACGGGCCGCAAGCTCGGCGTGATCTTCGAGGGCGTCAGCCCTCTCGAGACGCCGGCGGCCATGGACGAGCTACACGAGCGCTATCGGGAAGCAGCGACGGGGGGCTCGCATGCCCTCTTGTTGCTTGCCGGGGCCTACGTCTTCGATTTCCTGATGATCCACCCCTTCAACGACGGCAACGGGCGCATGTCCCGACTGCTGACCCTCCTGCTTCTCTACCAGTGCGGTCACGAGGTGGGCCGCTTCATCAGCCTCGAGAAACTGGTGGAGGAAAGCAAGGACACCTACTACGAGAGCTTGGAGAAGTCCACCCCCGGCTGGGATCGCGGAGAGCACGACATCTGGCCTTGGCTGAACTACTTCCTGGGGATCCTCATAGCTGCCTACGCTGAATTCGAGGCGCGGGCGGGGGATCTGATGAGCGGCCGGGGATCGAAGACGCTCCGCATCAAGCAGTACGTGCGCTCCAGCACCTCAGACGTCTTCACCTTCGAGGCGGTGCAGCAAGCGCATCCGGATATCAGCTCAGACCACATCCGCTCAGTGCTGAGGAAGCTTCGTGATGAGGGGATCGTGGAGTCCCCCGGCCGGGGGCGCAAGGAGTGGCGGCGGCTTACCACCGCGTTCTGACAAGGCGAGCTAGAAACAGGCCCACGGCTCCCCTGCTCCAAGCATGCCTCACGAGCCGCCGCATTCGTGGGAGCCGCAACGGACGTCGCGCGTCCGCGTCTTGAGCTAGCAGCGCAACAGTTCGTCGCTAGAAGTTTCTGACGAAGCAGAGCTGCGAGACAGAGACGCGAATCGGAGGGTCTTGCGACTCGGCTCTTCTTGCGACGCTTTCCGCCTGGATTTCGAAGGCTTCTTCCTCGGCCCGATCCTGTAGCTGCAGTAGGCGCTGCAGGCCCTCCTCGTCCACATCCAGAACGGCACGGGATAGGTTCCAGTCGGACCTGCGTGCAAACGAGCCCATATGGAATCCGCTGCGCAGGTCGTCGCATATCTTTTGCACGATCTGCCCGGCGAAGACTTGGCGATCTACTACGGACATCTTTTCCACTTCTTCGGTGCTGATGATCACCTGCGCCGCCGGCCGGTAGACCGGCTCTGGGCTCCCGCGATGCGTGGGCCACTCTTCCACTAGCTCAATAGCTCCGTACATGACGAGCTGCTTGGCGTGATGACCTATGTCGGACAAGGAGGCATCAATCTCTCTTGCCATTTCAGATGGGCTGCCGGAGGAGTGTTCGAGGAGGTAGGCCACGATCTCCCGGCGCAAGGGATGGCTGGTTTGAGGGTCAAGTTCCTCAAGTTCCTCAATGTCGATCAACTGCAGTTCGGTCGCACGATAGAAGTGCTCTACAACTCCTCGCACAGGACGCGTTTTCACAAGCTCGATGCAACCAAGCTGCTCAAGCCTTCTCGTGTGATAGCTGACATCAGAGAGCTTTACTCCCAGCATGCGGGCGAGTTCAGCAGGGCTGTGCACGCCCCGTTCGACCAGTGAGCGCAGAATTCTCCTCCTCAACGGGTGCGACATCGCTTTCAAGCGATTACGCCCCTCCTTTTCGCTGTCCCTCGCCTGCTGCTTCGTTGCTGACACGTGGCGTCTTCCTTTCAAGAAAGCTTTAGCAATAGATCCCGGGCACGGCTTTTTGGCCTTTGAATCGGGCAGATCAGTCCCGTACAGACGACAGATACTTACTGAATAAAGATCAAGCAGTAGAGGACGTTGACAAGCAGCAGCCGTCTCCGAAAAAGTCGCCGCCACTCGAATGATCACTAGCAAGCGGGGGTTTCGATGGGGAAGCGGGATGAAGGCAGCGGTGTGGATCAGCAGTTGGCGCGGGCGCTAGCACACCCTCTGCGTGTGGAGATCCTTCGAGTTCTCGGCGAACAGGCCGGCAGCCCGGTTCAGCTAGCCGCCCTTCTGGAAGAGCCCCTCGGGAACGTCTCCTACCACACGAAAGTTCTAGTCGACAACGACTGCATCGAGCTCGTCGAAACCCGCCCGGCGCGAGGAGCTGTGCAGCACTTCTACAGGGCCAAGCCTCACGCGACGTTTGGAACGCGGAGGTGGCGGAAGGTGCCGCGGTCTCTGCAAGCCGGCATCGCCGGCAGTGCCCTGAATGAGTTCACTACTCGCGCGATAGACGCCCTCCAGGGGGGGACCTTTCAGGACAGGAAGGGATCGACTATCACTTGGCTACCACTCACCGTGGACGAGCGGGGGTGGAGGGAGATCGAAGACATCCTCGAGGGCCTCGAGGGGAGATTTCAGGCCGTAGGCGAACGAAGCGCGGCGAGACTTCGGAATGCCGACGACGGCTTTCCAGTCGTGGTTGCGATCGCTGCCTTCGAGGCTGCCGGGAAGCGGGGGAGAAAGCCATGAGCACCTCACTCATCACGATCTCCGCCGAGGATCGCGACCTGATCTACCACCGCATCCTCCTCCACCTCAGCGGAATCGACGCGGTTTGGCTGGCAGCCCGTCATCACGATTTCTCAAGAGCCAATCAACTCAGTCAGGAGTTCTGCGACGAGCTGCACCTGGTCATGGACGACCTGGGCTGGGGGGAGACGCGAGGGGACGAGCCCGTGAATCTCACGAGCTCCCCGGAGGCGCTGCGGCGGGTATTCGAGCGGATGCGAGACGTCGCAAGCGAAGAGGACGAGCACATTAGGGCGGGTGAGCGGGCGGAGCCGGATGCCCCGCGCGAGCGAGAAGAGGAAAACCGCCAGGTCCGGGCGGTGTGCGAGCGAGTGCTCGCCGCACTGGACGGCTCGGCGGCGGGAGGACGGCGCGGTGCCTAGCCGGCCCCTGCCGCACGAACCGCAGCGAGGGCTCGGCAAGGCGGTCCGAAAGCTGCGGGAGGAAGCGGGATGGAGCCAGCAGGGCCTTGCCGACCGCGCCGGCGTCTCGGCTTCATGGCTGTCGAGGATCGAGAGCGGCGACTACGACCCGACCTGGGGGACCATGCGGCGGGTCGCCGGCGGGCTGGACGTCTCCCTGGAGAAGCTCGCGGACGTGGCCGGAGAGCTCGAGAAGAACTAGCCAGCCGCACGAGCGTAGCTACTCGATCTCTGGAAGCTCCCCATGTGCGGCCCGGAGATCGGAGAGATCCGCCAGATCGCGTTCTCTCCCTGCTGCTCGCTTCATCGCCACGAGATCCGCTAATGAGCAGATCGGCGCCTCCACCCCATCGACCTTCTTCGTACCCGCTCGCGCGAACAGATCGGAAAAGGGGATACGGACGGTTTTCTCAGCCACGAGATCCACGTCGCCCATCTCAGTACTCAGATGAATGCTCCGTTGGCCGGAGATGCTGTCCTTGGGCACAGGAGATCCATCCGGCCGGGTCGCCCCCCACTGCGAGACGAGCGCCTCAATCCTTTGAACGTTGTCTGGATCTGGATCGAAGACCACGTCTACATCACGGGTCGCTCGAACCACCCCGTGCCTGATCAGGGCGATTCCACCGATCAGCACATAGCGAACGCCGGCTTGGTTGAGCTCTTCGAGTATGCGGCCGAATCCGGTCACCGGCTCGCCGCGGCCAGCTCGATCGCCTGGGCCGAGAGGGCTATCCCTTCGGCAAGTAGCTCCTCGGGGTCGCGAGCCGCATCGCGAATCAGGCGATAGCGGCGCCATTCGGCGGAAACCGAAGCCTCGTCACCGCGTTCCTCGGCTGCGATCGCCCTGGCACCCGCCTCGTTGAGCCTCTGCTGGGAATCCATGTGAGCAGGATATTTCAGCTACTTCTTTTTCTGGCGGCGTTCGAGGACTTCGCCGAAGGCTTTCTCGATTTCGGTGGTGAGGGTGAGGCGGAAGGTGGCGTTGAGGGCGTCGAAGGCGAGGGGGCGGAGGCGGCCGATGGCGGCGATGATCTCGTCCCAGCCCTCCTCGGGGCGGCCGGCGTCGTCGAAGGGCTTCCAGACCTTCTCGACGAAGAGGTCGACGAAGGTGCGGGCCGAGGACTGGGCGTTGCGGTTGAGCTTCTCGATCGCGGCGAGGGCGGCGGGCAGCTCGATCCCCATCCCGAGGACTTCCTCGGCCGCCCGGACGAGGGCGGGGCTGGGGGCTTCGTAGCGCTCTTCGCCGAGGTCGACGAGGAGGCCCAGCTTCTGGGCTTTTTCCAGCAGCTTGTCGTCGTCGGTGCCGAATTTCTCCCGCAGTTCCTCGCGGGTGTAGACCTCGGGGGCCTCGGTCGCGAAGGGGGCGGTGACGGCCTGGCGCAGGCCGACGAAGCGGTCGGCGTCGGCGCCGTGCTCGCCGATCAGGCGGGAGATCGCGCTCAGCTTGAACCCCTCCGCCTGCATCTCCTGGATCAGGCGCAGGCGGGCGACGTGCGCGGGTCCGTAGTAGCCGACCCGGGCGCGGACCTCGGGCGGCGGCAGTAGCCCGCGCGACTGGTGGTTGCGGATGTTGCGCACCGACATCCCCGTCTCGTAGGCGAGCTGCTCGACGGTCAGGTTGGCCTCGGAGGCGGCGGAATCGGCGCTGGGCTGCGGCTCGTTCGCCATGTGACGAGTCTACATCTTGAATGTAACCTCGTTTGAGGTAACGTTTATCAGGGAACAAGCTTCTTGCAATCCACCCAAGGACTTCCTCATGAACTTCGACTTCGGAACGCTCCTCGCCGCAGCCGCCCCGCCCGCGGGCGGCGCCGAGATCCTCCAGATCACGATCGCCACCTTCGGCGCGACGGTCCTCACCTGCGCGCTCCTCTACCTCGGCTTCGGCCATCGCAGCGGCCGGGTTCAGGTCCTGCAGAGACTCGCCGACTTCGGCGAACGGGTCTCCGGCATGCCCGGCTGGATCGCCTTCCCCTCCGCGGTGGCGACCGTCTCGCTGATCACCGCCGTGATCGGCATGTACTGGGACATCGCCCTCCACATCGACAACGGGCGCGACGCCGGGCCGCTCGCCAACCCCGCCCACTACTTCATCCTCGCCGGCCTCTTCGGGATCTTCAGCGCCGGCTTCTTCGCGATGGTGCTGCCGCGCGAGCGCCCCAGCACCGTTGCGGTCCGCCTCGGCCGCGACTGGTGGGCGCCGCTCGGCGGGGTCCTGATCTGCGCCTGCGGCGCCTTCTCGCTGATCGGCTTCCCGCTCGACGACGTCTGGCACCGGCTCTTCGGCCAGGACGTGACGCTCTGGGGCCCGACCCACCTGATGCTGATCGGCGGCGCGGCGATGACCCTAGTCGGGATCGCCGTGCTGACGGTCGAGGGCCTGCGGTCGAACGCCTCGGCCGAGACGCCGGTCGAGGAGCTCCTCCACACGAAGATGCTCCGCGCCATCGCCCTCACCGGCGGCCTGATGCTGGGCCTCTCCACCTTCCAGGCCGAGTTCGACTTCGGCGTCCCCCAGTTCCAGCTGATCTTCCAGCCGATGCTGCTGATGCTGGCGGCGGGCGTGGGGCTGGTCCTGGCCAGGGTCTACGCCGGTCCCGGCGCCGCCCTCGGCGCGGCCGTCTTCTTCATCGCGATCCGCGGCGGCCTGGCCCTGCTGGTGGGTCCGGTGCTCGGGCAGACGATGCCGCACTTTCCGCTCTACCTCGCCGAGGCGGCGGTGGTCGAGGCGGTCGCCCTCTTCGTCTCGACCCAGCGGCGGCCGCTGCGGTTCGGCCTCATCGCCGGCGTCGGGATCGGCACCGTCGGGCTCGCCGCCGAGTGGGGCTGGTCCCACCTCTGGATGCCGCTACCGTGGCCCGAGTCGGCCTTCCCGGAAGCGGCGGTCCTCGGACTGGCCGCCGCGATCGCCGGCTCGACGATCGGCGCCTGGATCGGCACGCATCTCTCCCCGGTTCCGCCTCAGCGGTCTCCGCAGCTGCGCCGCGCCGCCGTCTGCAGCGCTGCGGTGCTGGCAGCCCTGGTCGCCTACGGCCTCTACACCCCGACCCAGCAGGGGGTCAGCGCTCAGGTGGCGCTGGCGGAGGTCGGCGGTCCGGCCGGGCGCGAGGTCGAAGCGACCGTGCGCCTCGACCCGCCGGACGCCGCTGCCGACGCGGAGTGGTTCGACGTCACCGCCTGGCAGGGCGGCGGGCTCGTCGTCGCGCCGCTGGAGCGCGTCGGTCCCGGCGTCTACCGCAGCACCGAGCCGATCCCCGTCCACGGCAACTGGAAGGCGTTGATCCGCCTCCACGACGACAGCTCCCTCAACGCGCTGCCGATCTTCCTGCCGCGCGACGAGGCGATCCCGGTCGGCGAAGTCCCGGCCCCGGCGCGGTTCACCCGGAGCTTCGGGGACGAGCACCAGCTGCTGCAGCGCGAGTCGAAGGGCGGCAGCCCGCTGGTCGTCGCGATCGCCTACTCGACCGTCGCCGCGATCGCTCTGTCGCTGCTGGCCCTGCTCGCCTGGGGGCTGCACCGGCTGGCGGTGGGGCTGCGGCCGGCGCCGTTCTGGCGGCGGGTGAAGATCCGCGGCGCCTTCGGCTTCCAGCAGGGCGGCGGCAGGTGATGCTGCCGCTCGCCCACCACCCGATCCTGGTGTCGCTGCCGGTCTTCGCCCCGGCGCTGGTGATCGTCCTCCTCCTCGTCTTCCACCGCCTGCGCGAGGGCCGGCGCTGGGACGAGGAGGAGGTCGGGAGCTAGCCGTTACCGAGTCCGCGAGTCCGCGAAAAGACACCGTATAGGTGCTTTTCCGCGGACTCGCGATGCCGCCTCACTCCTGGCAGCGGGGGCACCAGTAGGTGGTGCGGTTGTCGTCGCCCTGGCCGCGCGAGGAGATGCGGCCGCGGCAGCGCGGGCAGGCGCCCTGGCGGCGGCGGTAGACGCGGTGCGGGTGGCGGCCGCTCTCGACCGCTTCCAGCATCAGGGCGCGCGCCGCTCCGAGAACCTCCCGCAGCTCCGCTTCGGAGAGGCCGCCGATCGGTCGCCAGGGGTCAATCTTGGCCGCGAAGCAGGCCTCGCTCTTGAAGATATTGCCGATGCCGGCCACCAGGTGCTGGTCGAGGAGGGCGTCGCCGAGGCCGCGGCCGGGATCGGCGCGCATCGCCTCGATCACGGCATCCACGTCGAACTGCTCGGCGAGGATGTCCGGGCCGAGCCGCACCAGCTGCGGGTCGCGGCGAAGGCGGGCGGTCGGCACCACCCGCAGGGTCGGCCCGCCGAACTGGACCGCGTCCCAGCCGCCGCCGGAGAGGACGGCCCAGGCCGAGGAGCGGGGGCGGCGCCAGCGCGCGCCGGGAGGGTAGAAGTGCCAGCCGCCATTCATCCCGAGGTGACTGTGCAGAGAGAGCTCCCCGAAGCCGAGCATCAGGTGCTTGCCGTGCGCTTCCACGCTCTCGAGGATGCGCCCGTCGAGCCGTTCGACGTTCGCCGCCTTCCCCCGTGGGTTCGGCGCCACCGCCGCGACCGTCTCCCCCAGCACCGTCGCCTCGAAGCGCCGCGCCAGCCGCAGGATCGTGTCCCCCTCTGCCACCCCGCCATCATCCCGAACCGCAACGGCGGCCGAACTGCATCAAATTCTGGCCCTACAAGGACCAAAATTTGATGCAGTTCGGCTTGGGCGGGTAGGAGGAGGTCGATGGTCAGGCGATCCCGGCGAGCGAAGATGGACCGGAAAGCGCGGCAGGTGGCGCTGCAGATCGGGGCCAGCCGGGTGGCGATGGGCGTGGGGATCTTCCTCGTGACGCAGCCGGCGCTGCGGGCCCTGCGGTTCGGGAGCACCGACCGCCAGGGAGAGGCGCTGGCGAAACTCGGCGGCGGCCGCGACATCGCGATCGGCGCCCTGACGCTGGCCGCCCGCAACGACCCGAGGGCGCTGCGGACGACGATCCTCGTCTCCAGCGCCTGCGACGTGGCCGACGCGGTCGCACTGGGAGTCTCCGCGCGTCACCCCGAGACGCGCAAAGCCGGCATCGGCGGTGTCCTCTCGGGAGGGATCGCCGCCGTCTCCGGCCTCTGGGCCTGGCGCCGCCTAGGCGCCTGACGGACGTCGTTTCCACCCTTCGCGTCCCCATAGGAACACAAAGGGTGGAAACGATGCGGACTGGCGGCTAGTGGACGGCGGTGGCCGGCTCGCCCTGGAACTCGTGCGACTCGATCACGCGGTCGATCAGGCCGTACTCGACCGCGTCCTGGGGCTGGAAGAATTTGTCGCGTTCCATGTCGGTGTGGATCTGCTCCGCCGACTGCCCGGTGTGTTTGACGTAGATCTGGTCGAGGCGCTCGCGCAGGGCGAGGATCTCTTTGGCGTGGATCTCGATGTCGCTCGACTGGCCTTCGAAGCCGCCGCTCGGCTGGTGGATGAGGATGCGGCTGTTGGGCAGCGCCATCCGTTTCCCCTTGGCGCCGCCGGTGAGGATCAGCGACCCGGCCGACATCGCGATGCCGTAACAGATCGTCTGCACGTCGGGCTTGACGAACTGCATCGTGTCGTAGATCGCCAGGCCGGCGTAGGCGGAGCCGCCCGGAGAGTTGATGTAGAGGCTGACGTCCTTGTCGGGGTCCTCGGCCTCGAGGTGCAGCAGCTGGGCGATGATCAGGTTGGCGAGGTCCTCGGTGACGGGCTCGCCGAGGAAGATGATCCGCTGCGCGAGCAGGCGGCTGTAGATGTCGAATGAACGCTCGCCGCGAGCGGT
>DASUQZ010000207.1:0-3767 GCA_036280335.1 Solirubrobacterales bacterium | reverse complement strand
GAGACGATCGAGTGGCCGGCCGACTCCGACCGCGACATCCAGCACCGCGAGAAGGTCGACACCCCCCGCGTGCGCCACCTCTTCCCGGTCCCCGAGGACGCCGACTGGGAGGTCAGCCACCTCGAGTTCGAGTACTCGCGCAACCGCGCGGGCTGACCCTCGGCGCCGTAGTCACACGGGGCATATCGATCAGCACCCATAGCCCCGAGCCGGCGGTCAGCCCCGCCACCACGGCAATCGCGCCGCTGTAGCCGATCGCGTCGGCGGCGGCGCCCGCGATCAGGGCGCCGAGCGCGTAGCCCATGTCGCGCCAGAAGCGGTAGACGCCGATGACGGGGGCGCGGGCGAGGGGGGAGACGGCGTCGGAGATCGCGGCGATCAGCGTCGGGTAGACCAGGGCGGTCCCGAGCCCGAGTAGAGCGGCGGCTGCGACCGCGATCAGGATTGCTCCGGCGCTGAGGGCGAGGATCGTCAGGGCCGCCGCCTGGACCACCATCCCGGCGGCGATCAGCGGCTTGCGCCCGATCACGTCCGACCAGGCGCCGGTGGCGATCTGGGCGACGCTCCAAACCCCTGGATAGACAGCCGCCACCAGGCCCACCTCGGCCACCCCAGCCCCATTGGCGGCGAGGAAGAGCGGCACCAGCCCCCAGGCGAGGCCGTCGTTGAGGTTGTTGACGAGGCCGGCCTGAGAGGCCGAGCGCAGGGCGGCCACGCGGTAGGTTGCCTGCGCGAACGCCTCCCGCAGCCGTGGCGCGTTTCCGGCTTCGGCGTGGTTGTGAGCCTGCTCGAGCGCGACGTGGGGGGCGGTGTCGCGGATGAAGAGGAGGGAGAGGAGGAGCCCGGCCCAGGCGATCAGCGCCCCTAGCCCGACGAGGACATCGCGTGCCGCGAACTCGGCGGCGACGAAGCCGGTGAGGCCGGCCGCCAACGCGACGCCCCCGTAGCCGGCCGCCTCGTTCAGCCCAAGCGCGAAGCCGCGGCGCCGGGGGCCGACGAGGTCGATCTTCATCACCACCGTCATTGACCAGGCGAGCCCCTGGTTGACGCCCAGCAGGACGTTGGCGCCGACGATCCAACCCCAGCTCGGGGCGAGGGCGATCAGCAGCGGGACCGGCAGCGCGACCGCCCAGCCGGCGACCAGCAGGCGGCGGCGCCCGAAACGCTCCGCCAGCGCCCCGGCGCCGAGGTTGGCCAGTGCCTTGACGAGGCCGAAGGCGACGATGAAGGAGAGCAGCGCCGCGCTCGAGTCGACGCCGAAGTCGTCGCGCCCGATCAGCGGCAGCGTCGAGCGCTCCAGCCCGACCATCGCCCCGACGAAGGCGTTGACCGCGACCAGGAGCGAGAACTGCGGCAGGTTCTCGCGCAGCCCGAGTCGCACTCCCGCCGCCGGCATCGCTGTGCTCTCAGCCGTTGACCAGCGGGCGCCCGGCGCGGTTGGCGGCGAGGATCTCGGCCTGCCGCTCGGGCGCGGGTGGGATGTCCTCGGTCAGCGCCGCGACGAACGCCTCCTCGGAGGCGAGCTGCAGGGAGGCGTTGTGGCGGCGCTCGAAGCCGATCGTCGAGGCGGGGTTGCCGGACAGGCCGCGGCCGCAGACCGAGCCGGCGTAGTGGGCCGGGTAGAGGAGCAGGTGATCGGGGAGAGCCAGGAGGCGCTCGGTCAGCGAGCGGTAGAGGGTTCGGGCCATCTCCCCGGCGGTGCGGTCGCCGTGCGCGTGCAGGTCCGGACGGCCGGCGTCCCCGACCAGGAGCGCGTCGCCGCTGAGCACCATCCAGGGATCGTCGACGCGGGCATGGTCGGTCACCAGGTAGGCGTGGTGGGCGGCGGCGTGGCCGGGGGTGGAGATCGCCTCGATCTCGGTGTTGCCGACTCGGACCGCCTCGCTGTCTGCGAGCGGCTCGTGGTCGAATTCGACCCCGGCGCCGGCGGGCAGGTACGGCGTCGCGCTGGTGCGCTCGACCAGGTCGGCCATGCCGGAGATGTGGTCGGCCTGCACGTGGGTCTCCAGCACCGCGGTGATTCGCGCCCCCTGGGCCTCGGCGAGATCTATGTACCTGTCGACCAGGTCGACGTGCGGGTCGACGACCGCGAGTTCGCCCCGGCTCTTGCAGCCGAGCAGGTAGGAGGCACAGGCGGTTTCGTCGTTGAGGAGCTGTCGGAAGAACATCGGGGGCCTCCATGAGGTCGGGGTCACAGCTACTGCCCTTGACAACTTATCAAGTATTCGCTTGAATAACAAAATATGGCAGCGCAGCAGAGAAAGCAAGCCCTTTTCGAGGCGATCGCGGTGATGGGAAAGGCCTTTTCCAGTCCTCGGCGCCTGGAGCTGCTGGACCTGCTGGCGCAAGCGCCGCGTGGCGTCGAGGAACTGGCGAGTGCCAGCGGCCAGTCGACCGCCAACACCTCTCAGCACCTGCAGGCCCTCCACGCGGCGGGTATGCTCACCCGCAGGCGGCAAGGGACGCGGGTCGTGTACGCGATCGGCGGCGAGGATGCGCTGCGCCTCTGGCTGACCTTGCGCGACGCCTCGCTGGCCCGCCTGGGGGAGGTCGAGCGAGCCGCGCGCGACTACCTCGGCGAGGGGGTCGAGACGATCGATCGCGGTGAGCTGCTGGAGCGGCTGGGGAGGGGCGATGTCGTGCTGGTCGACGTGCGCCCCGAGGAGGAGTTCGCCGCCGGCCATATCGAGGGGGCGCGCTCGATCCCGCTCGAGGAGTTGGAGCAACGGCTGCCCGAGCTTCCTGCCGGCCAGGAAGTGGTCGCCTACTGCCGCGGTCCCTTCTGTGCCTACGCGCACGAGGCGGTTCGCCGGCTCAGCGACGCCGGGAGAAGCGCTCGCCGCTTGGAGACCGGCTGGCCGGAATGGCGCCTGGCGGAGGCCTCCGAGCCCAAACCCGCATGATCGAGCGTCTGGCGGGAAAGTTCGCTCAGGGCGCGAATTGAGCCACTCGCTCAGGCCCGCCCCGCCGCCATCTCCACCCGCTCCTCGGCCGTTGCGAAGAGGTAGCGGTCGATCTCGGTGAGGCCGCGGAGGTCGTGGACGTCCTCGTCCAGGTAGGGGACGCGGATCACGCAGCTGGTGCGGAGCTCGGAGGCGAGGTGGTCGATGTTGCGGGCGTCGCGCTCGGCCAGGGCCTGGTAGTCGGCGAAGTTGTCGGCGACGCGTTTGGCGAGGGCCGGGTCGCCGAGCTTCTCGGCGAGGGTCTCCGGCAGGCCCTCGACCTCGGCGCGGAGCTCGTCGGCGGGGTAGTGAACCTTGTTGACGATGACGCCGCCGAAGGGGAGCCTGGCCTCGACCAGTTTGCGGTGGAAGTAGACGGCCTCGTCGATCGGCTCGCCCTGGGGGCCGCAGACGACGAGGAAGCAGGTCTCCGGGTCGGAGAGGAGCTTGTTGACGCGCTTGGCCCGCGCCTGGAACCCCTCGACCATCCCGCTGAAGGCGTTGAAGAACTCGGCGAGGTCGGCGATCAGGTCGAAGCCGACGATCTTCTTGAAGACGGAGAGGGCGACGGAGACGCCGCGGCCGGTCACCTTCGCCGCCAGGCCGGTCGGCTTCATGAAGACGCGCAGCGATTTGCCCTCGATGAACTGGGTCAGCCGTTTCGGCGCGTCGAGGAAGTCGAGGGCGTTGCGGGTGGGGGGCGTGTCGAGGACGAGCAGGTCGAACTCGCCTTCGGTGTGCAGCTCGAACAGCTTCTCCATCGCCATGTACTCCTGCGAGCCGGCCAGGGCGCTGGAGATCTGCTGGTAGATCCGGTTGTTCAGC
>DASUQZ010000206.1:0-12737 GCA_036280335.1 Solirubrobacterales bacterium | reverse complement strand
AAGCGGGTCCCCGGACTTAGCCGCCGCTCGAACTGCAGCTTCAACCTCCTCAGGACTCTCAACAACCACTAGCGAAAAATCTCCTGCGAAGTCGATCACTGCTGCCGGCATTAGGACGACCCTAGCCGAGCGGCCAGCGTCAAGCGAGCAATTCGGCGATCTCCTCAAGCGACCAGATGTGATCAGCAACCCCCGCCGCCATAGCCGGGGTGCGCGGGTACCTCTCCTTGAGCGTCTTGTGCGGGCGGGCGAAGTTGTAATGCATGAAGTGGAGGCTCACCGCGTGGGAGAGGTTCTCCACCTTGCGGCTGAACCCATTGGTCAGTCGAGTAAAGCGCCGCATCCCCATACGCATCGTCAGGTTCTGGCGCTCGACGTAGCTGGTTGAGATCCGGTCCGGGTCCGGGTCGCCCTTCACCGCTCGGCGCTTGGTCCCGATGCAGACAGCAGGGCTGTATTTGCCGACCTCGCCCCCGGCGTACTGCTTCTGGATCTGCGCCCAATCGACGTTCTGGCGGAAGGCGGGTCCAACGGTCCCTTCGTAGATCCGGTGGCCATCGGTGCTGAGTTGGGCACGGCCCTCCAGTCGGCTCGCCAGATCGGTAAGGAAGAATTCTGCGTCGTCGGCCGTGCGCTCGCCGACCAGCCATGAGGGGACCAGCTTCGTGTCCGCGCAGATCGCCGTGAAGGTCCACACGTCGCCGTAGCCCGGCGTCCCCTTGAACTGCTCCGGGACGTTCTTCTGCTTCGCGTAGCAGTAGCTCCAGATCTCATCGACCTCCAGCACCTTGCAGGGGAGATCCTGGAGCGCGCCGTCCTGGTACTCGGCGCAGGCTTCCCCGAGGTCGGCCAGCAGTTTGGTGATCGTGTTCTTCGCCGCGCCGGTCATGCGAACGGTCGCTCGGATGCTGTTGCCCTCCACCAGGCAGCCGATGATCTGGGCGCGCTTCTCGGTGCTAAGGCGGTTCAAAAGTGCCCATTTGCGGTCGGTGCAAGCATTCCGGTCAATTTAGCGGCGCTGGCGGACGTGACGTGCCGCCCTTAGCCGGACTTAAGTGGTCCTCACTGTGTGTTAGAGTCCCTTGCACCCGGTAGCGACCCTCGGTTGCTGCCGGTAATACCCGGCAGCAACCGCTCTGGAGAGGACGATATGCCCAACAGCGACGAGATCCGGCGCCTCAACTCGAAGTGGCAGACCAACACCGGCTGGCCCAAGAGGCTGGAGTGGGTGGAGATCGACGGCCTCCGCGGCTGGACCCGGCAGCGCTTCGAGCTTCGCTTCCCGATCATGGCGGTAGTGGGCGAGAACGGTGTCGGCAAGAGCACCGTCCTCCAGAGTGCCGCTTCCGTATACAGGTCGCCCGAGAAGGGCAAGGAGCGCTTCGCGTCCGACTTCTTCCCCGACACGCCCTGGGACAAGATCCGCGATGCGAAAATTCGCTATTCGGTCCGTGAGGGGGACGAGCAGTACAGCGACACGATCCGCAAGCCGTCGAACCGCTGGCGCGGCAATCCGGAGCGAAAGATGCGGAATGTCGAGTACATCGACCTGAGCCGGGTTCAGCCCGTCTCCGGACGCCTCGGCTACAAAACCCTCGCCAACCCCGCCTTCTTCGAGACGGAGGCGAGTCCCTTCGAGAAAGGGAAGCTCGCTCGCTTCAGCGGGATCATGGGCCGCACCTACGAACTCGCGAAGATGGCCGTCACCGACCAGGACTCCAAGCGTGAAGTCCCGGTGGTGGGTCACCACGGGGCCTCCTATTCCGGCTTCCACCAGGGGGCAGGTGAGACGACCGTCGCCGAGTTGCTGCAGGCGGACATGCCGAGGTACAGCCTCGTCCTGATCGACGAGGTGGAGAGTTCTCTTCACCCTCGAGCCCAGCGCCGCCTAGTGCGCGATCTGGCGGCCAAGGCACGAGAGTTGGAGTTGCAGATCGTCATCACCACGCACTCCCCATACGTCCTAGAGGAGCTTCCTTTCGAGGCACGGGCGTGCATCGTGCAGACGCCCGCCGGCACGCGGGAGATCGTCTACGGCGTCAGTCCCGAGTTCGCCATGACCAAGATGGACGACATCCAGCACTCCGAGTGCGACGTGTACGTAGAGGATGCTGCGGCGGCGACGATGCTCACGGAGATCCTCATCGCGGCGAGGGCCGAGTTGGTCGGCCGCTGTCAGGTCGTCCCCTTCGGCGCCTCCTCTGTTGGTAAATCACTCGGCCAGATGATTCTCGGCAAACGCTTCCCGCGCCCTTCCTGTGTCTTCCTCGACGGCGACGAGGGTACTGTCGGCGGCTGTCACAACCTCCCCGGCGAAGACGCACCTGAGCGGGTCGTCTTCGAAGCACTCAGGGAGAGAAATTGGCTCAACGTTCACGACCGCACCGGCCGTGCCTTCGCTGAGGTCGCCGATGCGTGCGGGAAGGCGATGGCGCTCCCGGACCATCACCAGTGGCTCCGACAAGCCGCCTCCAACCTCTTTCTCTCCTCGGAGACGCTTTGGCAGGCGATGTGTGCCGAGTGGGCCTCGAACTGCCTCGATCCAGAAGAGGCCACGGAAATCGCACAAGCAGTCGAAGATGCACTGATCGGCGTCCACTCCGGCAGCAGGCCACCCTTCGTACCCGCTGCTTCGCCCGTGCCGCCGGACCCGATAGTCGAGGAGGAGCCTCCGGCGCCGGTCCCACAGGCAGAGCCGGTGTCTACTCCGGAGCCGATTTATCCCAACGGGACCGGGCAGCTTTTCGAGCTATCTCCGACCGACGCTCAGGGCTGAGGGCAGCAGCACGGCCGCGGCCCCCTTGGCGCCCATGCCCAGGCTTGGAATCCGAGGAGGGTTCATCGCGTTGGTCGTCAGTCGCCTCACCGACAATGGCGGCAGCGAGACGATTGAGATCCGCTGGCTTCTTGCTTCGCTTAGCCATAGTCAGAGCGTAGCGGCGAGGTCACTCGATACCGCGCAGCAGGTCGGCTACGGGCATCCCCAGCCCGCGTGCGAGCCTGACCACCGTGTCGAGCCGGGGGCAGCGGCGCCCTCGCTCCAGGAGGGACAGATCGTTTTGCTGCATGGAGACGAGGCGGGCAAGCTCCCCCTGCGCAAGCCCGGCCCGCCGCCGCGCCATGAACACGTTCCGGCCGAACCGCTCCGGCACCGTCAAGGCAACTCCAGCCGCTCGAAGCGGGCTATCGCCTTGGTGGGCCGCACCGCCGAGCCGTGGTTTTCGAGCAGTCCTTCGCTGATCAACTCCAAGACGGCCCGCGTCAGCGCCCCTCTGTGGCCGATCTCCCGCGCCAGTTCGGGGATCGTGCGCCAGTGGGGATAGGCCACCAGGGCCAGCGCCATCACAGGACGTTGCAGCACGATCCGATGGTGGGGCCAGTGCTGCTTGCTGGGCGGTGACGGCATGGATCAGCCGACGCCCCAGAGATCGGCGCTGACCACGGCCACCCGCGTCGCGAAGACGAAGACGCCGACTTCCTCGATCATCCCGGCTCCCTTGAGCCGCCTGATTGCGTCAACGACCGAAATCATCTTGCAGCCCGTTTCCCCCACGTTCTCGCGGAGCGAGAATAGGCCCCGGTCCTCCAGCAGCAGCCGCATGACCGCCTGCTCTGCCTGCGCGTCTTCCTCGGCCGGTGAGGGCGAGGGAATAGCCTCTTGGTGCATCGGAAGGTTCCGCCTTTCGGTGCCGGGCGTGGGGCTGTTCCACCAGCGCCCCCGCCATTTATTCGCTTGGACGGGGGCGAACCTACAGCGGGATCAAGGCGCTGTGGGTGTCATTTCAAACTGACCCACCACCTCAATCCCTCCTAGCTACACTTTCTGAAGTAACGGGTGGGCGGATGGCGCGAGAGCAGATACTCAACAAGCCTTGTGGGGGCCGCTTCGGCAACATCGTCGAGTCGATCGGCAACACGCCCCTGGTCGAGCTGCCGCGGCTCTCGCCTAAGCCGGAGGTCCGCATCTACGCGAAGCTCGAGGGGCACAACCCGACCGGCTCGGTCAAGGACCGCGTCGCGAAGTCGATGATCGAGGCGGCCGAGGCCGAGGGAGCGATCGAGCCCGGCCACACGATCCTCGAACCGACCTCGGGCAACACCGGCATCGCCCTGGCGATGATCTGCCGCCGCAAGGGCTACCCGCTGAAGGTCGTGATGCCCGACAACGTCACCGAGGAGCGCACCCAGCTGCTGCGCATGTACGGCGCCGAGATCGTCTACTCGGAGGGCGCCAAGGGCTCCAACGGCGCGGTCGAGGTGGCGCTGGAGATGGCCCAGCACTCGGGCTACTACATGCCCTACCAGTACGGCAACGAGGCCAACCCGCTCGCCCACTACAACGGCACCGCGGTGGAGATCCTCGAGGAGCTCGACGAGGTGACCGCCTTCGTCGGCGGCCTCGGCACCGGCGGCACCCTGATGGGCAACGGCCGCCGCCTCAAGGAGGCGAACCCGGACACGCTGATCGTCGCCTCCGAGCCGAAACAGGGGGAGCTGGTCCAGGGCCTGCGCTCTCTCGACGACGGCTTCATCCCGCCGATCATCGACCTCTCGCTGCTGGACCGGAAGATCATGGTCTCCAACCGCGACGCGATCGTCTGGACCAAGAAGCTGCTCGAGGAGGAGGGCGTCTTCGCCGGCGTCTCCGCCGGCGCGATCGCCTACATCGCCCACCGCATCGCCGGTGAGCTCGACGGCGGCAACGTCGTCTTCCTGATCCCCGACGACGGCTGGAAGTACCTCTCCTCCGGCGTCTACACGAAGCCGATCGAGGAGATCGAAAACCTCGACTCCACCGTCTGGTGGTAGCCCGCCCCCTGCGCAACTTCTTCGATTGAGGGTGTTTGAGCGGCCTAATGGCGCTCGACAAAAGGGGAGACATGGGCAGGCTGATCGCCGCGGTTGCGCTCTGCATCTGCGGGTTCGCTCTGGCGGGGCCGGCGCAGGCCGAGGCGGCAAAGACGCCGGGCGTCATCGACCGCAGCTTCGGCGAAGGGGGCCTCGTGGTCCAGCCTGGCGGCCTCCCCGTGTATCCGGGGCCCTACGGCCCCTATGGCGAAGGCATGGCGGTCGGGCCGGAAGACGAGATCTTCGCCCTGAAGAGCTACCGGACCTGCCGCGAAGCGGCCTGCCGCGTCGAGCTCTTCGTCCAGCGACACCTTCCTGGCGGGGAACCGGATCTGAGCTTCGGCCGGGGCAGCGCCACCGAGGGGGTCGCGGTCACCGCCCCTCCGGCTCACCTGGCCTCTTTCTTCGGCGAACCGTATGGCTCCCTGGCGGTCGATCCCGCCGGCCGGCCCATCGTCGCCACGGTGGACCACGGCGACGTGATCCTGTTCCGCTTCGATCGCTCCGGTCGGCTCGACCCCGAGTTCGGGGGCGACGGGATGGTCGTCACCGACTTCGGGGGCGGCGAGACCAAGCCGCAGATCGACGTGCTCGGCGACGGCAGGATCGTCCTCGCGAGCGGTTCCTGGCAGCAGCCCGAAAGCCGCGCCTTCGTGATCCTCGCCCGCTACGAAGTGAACGGCGCACTCGATCCGTCCTTCGGAACCGGCAACCCCGAATCGAGGGGAGCCGGCTGGATGGCGATCCCAGGCCTGGTCCCGGGTGGCCTGGCGCTCTCCGCCGGCGGTGGGATCGCCCTCGGCGGGCCGGGGTGCTGTGTCAGCGAAAAGAGGAAAGCGGTGTACTTCGGGCGGCGCAGCTCGAGCGGGCGGCCGGTCGCCTCCTTCACGCCCGCGTCGCCCTGGCGGTACCTGCGGGTCGGCCCGCGCGCCCGGGTGACTGCCGTGATCGCCCTGCCGCGGGGAAGGACCTACGTCGTCGGCGACTCCGACGCCGGTGTCTTCGCTGCCCGGATTCTCCGCTCCGGGCGCCTCGATCGCACCTTCGGCAAGCGCGGCATCGTGCAGTTCCGAGGACAGATGGTGGGGCGCTCGGTTGCGGTGGCGGACAAGAGCGGGCGCCTCTACGTGAGCATGCGTCGCGAAACCCCCGGTGAATTCGAACCGATGCAGGGGCAGGCGCTCGTGGTCCGCCTGCTCGCGAGCGGGCGCCCGGATAACAGCTGGGGTAGCGGGCCGGGCAGCAACGCTCTGGTGCCGGGTGGGGTCACCGATGTGATGGCGCTGGCTTTCCAGTCGAGCGGAAGGCTCGTGGTCTACGGGGAACGCACCTCCGGGTGCGTTCGCAGCTGCCCCCTTCCCGATTTCGTGCTGACCCGCCTCTTCGCCGGCCCGCCGCCGCGCTGCTTCGGCAGGGAGGCGACGATCGTCGGCACGCCCGGCTCCGATCGCCTGGTGGGAACCCATCGGCGTGACGTGATCGTCGCGCGCGGCGGCAGGGACACCGTCTACGGGCGCGGCGGCAACGACCTGATCTGCGGGGGAGGCGGGCGTGACCTGCTGCGCGGCGGCGCCGGCCGAGACCGGATCCGTCAGTAGCTCCCGCCGCCGGGGGAGGGAGGCCCGCGCCGCCGTCGCGTCGCTGGCCCTGTTGACCCTGCTGGCGCTGGCGCCTGCGCCGGCGGGGGCGGCGGCGAGGGCTCCCGCGGGATTCTTCGGGGTAACCCCGCAGGCTGCCCTCACGGCCGGGGACCTCGGCAGGATGGCGCGCCTGGGAATGACCCTGCGGGTGCCCGCCTACTGGTTCCAGCTCGAGCCCGAACGCGGGACCTACGACTTCTCCGCCCTCGACCCGACGGTTCGCGCGGCTGCGAGGGCCGGCGTGCGGGTCCTGCCGTTCGTCTACGGGTCGCCCGCCTGGGCAGCGTCCGCTCCTTCCGAGCCTCCCGTTGCCGGAGGTCGCGCGAAGGCCTGGGCCGCTTTCCTGCGCGAGCTCGTCGCGCGCTACGGCCCGCGCGGCTCCTTCTG
Source organism: Solirubrobacterales bacterium (assembly GCA_036280335.1). GTDB lineage: Bacteria > Actinomycetota > Thermoleophilia > Solirubrobacterales > 70-9 > VAYN01. The sequence goes on along the minus strand of DASUQZ010000206.1, from coordinate 5,862 downwards.
GAAGGGGGCTGCGGCGAGGCAGCCGATCCGGCGCTGGCAGATCTGGAACGAGCCCAACTTCAGGGTCTTCTGGAGCCCGAGGCCCTCGCCGGTCGCCTACGTCCGCCTTCTGCGCCGTTCGGCCGGGGCGATCCGGCGGCAGGATCCGGGAGCCGAGATCGTCGCCGCCGGCCTGGCGCCGGTCGAGGGCGGGCTGTACCCGTGGACCTTCCTGCGGCGGATGTACCGGCACGCGGGGGCGGAGCGATCCTTCGACGTCGCCGCCCTGCACCCGTACGCCACCTCGCTCGGGGCGCTGGAGTACGAGCTGCGCGCGACCCGCCGGGTGATGGCCGCAGCCGGGGACGGCCGCACGCGCCTCCTGGTCACCGAGGTGGGGGTCGCCTCCGACGGGCGCTACCCGAACCCGTTCGACATGGGACGGCGGGGCCAGGCCCGCTTCCTGGAGGACGCCTACCGCCTGATGCTGGAGAACCGGCGGCGCTGGCGGCTGGCCGGCGCGTACTGGTTCACGTGGCGGGACGGCACGAGCCCGGATCCCAATTGCGTCTTCTGCGAGTACGCCGGTCTCCTCGACTCGAAGGGGACTCCGAAGCCCGCCTGGTGGGCCCTGAAGCGCACGGTTGCGCAGGCGACGGTCCGCTAGCCTCGCCTGGTGAAGATGAAGATCTCCCGCCAGCTGATCGACGAGATGGTCGCGCACGCCCGCGAGGACCTGCCGAACGAGTGCTGCGGGATGATCGGCGGGCGCGACGGCGAGGCGACTCGCGTGGTCCGGGTCGAGAACGCCGCCGCCAGCCCGCTGCGCTACGAGATGGATCCGCAGGGGCAGTACGACGCGCTGAAGGCGATCGAAGACGCGGGCGAAGAGCTGATCGCGATCTACCACTCCCACACCCGCAGCGCCGCCTATCCCTCGCAGACCGACGTCAACGAGGCGCGGATGTGGCCCGAACAGGTCTACGTGATCGTCTCGCTGGAGGACGAAGAGGCGCCGGACGTGAGGGCCTTCGACCTCGCCGACCTGAAGATCGCCGATGTCGAGCTCGACGTCTCATAGGCCCCCCCGAGCTCCCCAGCGCGACGCCCATGACGGCGGCGGCGGTGGGGGCGACGAGGGCGGCGGCGGTGGGGGCGGAGGCGGCGGCGGCAGGCTCGTCAAGGTCGGCTTCGGCCGCAGCCAGATCGAGGCCGAAATGCTGCAGGGGCTGCTGTCGGGGGCGGGCATCCCCAGCGTGCTGAAGCGGACCATGGGCTTCGACACCCCCGAGTTCCTCGCCAGCGGGCCGCACGACGTGTGGGTCCAGCGCGACGACGCCAGGCGAGCCCGCGAAGTCCTCGCCGACACGATGATCGAGAACGAGGGGGACGAGGTGGCCGAGCTGGAAGAGGAACGCCGCCTCGCCCGCGGCGAAACCGGCGTCATCCCGCCGGGAAAGCTCGCCTTCTGGGTCGGCGTCGCCGCGATCGGCGCCCTCGCCCTCGTCTGGCTGCTCTACCAGCTCACCTGACCGCGACCGGGCCGCGGACCATCTCGCGCAGGTAGTCGCGCCAGGCCTCCTCGATGTCGCGGAAGCGGGCGTCGAAGGCGTCTTCGAGCTGGACCTCGGGTCCCTGGGGGAGGAGCTTGGCGACGAGGCGCTCGCAGGCCTCCGGGCCGCGCTCCTCCTCGAGCAGGTCGAAGATCGTGCCGCCGAGGATGACGGCGTCGCGGCGCGAGGGCGGGAAGGAGGGGCGCGAGCTCTCGCGCAGGCGGCGGATCACGGCGGCGCGGTAGAGGCCGACCTGGCGGGCGAAGTACTGGGCGCCGCCTTCGACCAGCCACGCCCAGCGCAGGTAGCGGAGGACGCGGCGCGGCGTCCAGGAGGGGGGGAGGGCCGGGTTGTTGGTGGCGATCACCATCTGCGCGTAGAGCCGCTCGGCGGTGCCGCGCAGGGCTTCGTAGGAGTCGTCGCCGGCGGCGCGCCGTTCCATGTGGGGGTCGTTGAGGACGTGCAGCTCGGTCGTCATCGGCCAGCCGGCGAGGTAACGGCGGCCGGCCGGAGCCGCCGACCAGCGGGCGACTGGCAGGAAGGGGTGGGCCATCGTCAGCCAGACCGGGTTGGTGTGGATGACGACGGTCGCCTCCTCCGGCACCCGCTCGAAGCGGTCTTCGAGCCGCAGTCGCAGGTCCTCGAGCCGGTCCAGCGTCCGCTCCGCGAAGGCGGAGTCCTCGGTGTCGTGCCGCGCGGTGAAGCTCAGGCTCTCGGTCTCGACCCAGGACATCGAGGCGAGACTAGCGGCGCGAGAGGCTGATCAGACCAGCGCGGGTTCGGCGGCGCCGCAGCGTTCGCGGATCTCTTGCTGGGCGCGGTCGAACTCTTCGTCCGCCATCACCGGGGTGCCCTCGAAGGGCAGGTCGCGGTCGATCTCGACCCAGGAGCGGCAGCCGTGGTACTCGTCGCGGACGCGGACCGTGACCGGGCGCGGGATCCGGTGGACCCGCAGCAGCAGCACGTGGAGCGGGTGACGCCGCTTCCAGGCCAGCCGCTTTTCGGCGTAGTCGGTGGTCCAGATGTAGTACGGCGACAGCGCGTCGAGGCTGCGCCGGTCGTTGATCGTCACGTGGTCGACCACTTCGGCCCAGGCGCGCAGGCGGACGCGGTCGGGCTGGGGGATGCCGCCGTCCTGGAGCAGCGCTTTCGGCGGCGGCTCCTCGTCGGGCCAGACACCCTCCTCGAGCGCGCGGCGCAGCTCCGGGTGGTGGGACTCGCGGACAAGGTTGTTCCGCTGATGGTCGAAGGTCGGGTAGAGGAAGAAGCGCTCGTGCTCGAGCTCGAAGTGCTTGTTCTCCTCGCGGATGCCGCCCTTGCGCAGGGTCAGCAGCTGCTCGCCCTCGGCGAGGGCGCGGACCGTTACGGCCCATTCCTTGAGAGCGATCGGCATTGAAGTAGTCCTGCGAAGATTTCGTGGTTCGACTTGGGGCTGGGCCGCACAAAACTGGCCTGTCTAGGCTGTTTCCGCCCGCCCGGAGGCGCGCATTCTAGACGAGTGCAGCGAAATCTCAACTAAAAAACTGCGAAATTTGCGATGTGTGATCAACTCCACCCTCCGCCGCCCGGGGTTTCGATCCGCAGACGGTCCCCTCGGCGGAGCTCTCCGGTGGCCTTGCCGGGCAGCGGCGAGCCGTTCAGGAGGTTGCGCCCGGCGGCTCCGTCTTCGCCGCCGCCGACGCCCCGGGGCCGGTGGCGGCGCCGCTCGGTGATCAGGCTGAAGCGCATCGGCGCCAGCGCCTCGATCTCGCGCACGATCCCGTCACCGCCGCGGTGGGAGCCCTCGCCGCCGCTCCCCCGCCGCAGCGAGAGCTCGCCGACGCGGAGCGGGAATTCGGTCTCCAGCGCCTCGGTCGGCGTGTTCAGGGTGTTCGACATCGCGACGTGGATCGCGCTGGGGCCGTCGGCATCGGGGCAGGCGCCCTGGCCGCCGCCGAGCGTCTCGTAATAGGTGAAGTCCTCGCCGGCGAGGGTGAGGTTGTTCATCGTGCCCTGGCCCTGCGCCGGTCCCGGCCGGGCCTGGGAGAGGGCGGCGAGGACGAGGTCGGCGACGCGGCTGGAGGTCTCGACGTTGCCGGCGGCGACGGCGGCGGGAAAGCGGGCGTTGAGGAGCGAGCCGGGCGGCGCGATCACCTCGATCGGCCGGTGCGCCCCCGCCGAGGGCGGCGCGTCGGGGTCGGTGAGGACGCGGACGGCGAAGAAGGCGGCCGACCTGGTCACCGAGAGCGGGCAGTTGAGGTTGCCGTCGACCTGCTCGTCGCTGCCGCCGAAGTCGAGCCGCAGCGAGTCGCCCTCGATCGTCGCCTCCAGATGCAGCCGCAGGTCGCGCTCCTCGCCGTTCCAGTCGGCCTCGAGCACGTCTTCGGCCCGGTAGGTGCCGTCGGGGAGCTCGGCAAGCGCGGTTCTGGTGCGGCGCTCGGTGTAGGAGAGGATCTCCGCCGTTCCCTCGCGCAGCGCCTCGGTCCCCAGGCGCTCGTCCAGCTCCGTGAGACGCAGCTCGCCGATCCGGTTCGCCGCCTGCTGGGCGCGCAGGTCGGCCAGCCGCTGCCGCGGCGAGCGCATCCGCGCGGCGAGGCGCTCGAGCGTCTCGGCGTCGGCGACGGTGGGCGGGATCACCACTCCCTCTTCCTCGAGCGAGCATGAGAAGGAGGGCATGCTGCCGGGGGTCGGGCCGCCCACGTCGGCGTGGTGGGCGCGGCTGGCGGCGAAGCCGAGCAGCTCGCCGGCGGCGAAGACGGGCGAGATCAGGGTGATGTCGGGCAGGTGGGTGCCGCCCCGGTAGGGGTCGTTGAGGATCCAGCTGCGGCCGGGCCGCTGCTCCTCGTCGAGCACGGCGGCGACCGCGTCGGGCATCGAGCCGAGGTGGACGGGGATGTGCTCTGCCTGCATCACCAGCTCGCCGGCCGGGTCGAAGAGCGCCGTCGAGCAGTCGTGGCGCTCCTTGATGTTGGCCGAGTAGGCGGAGCGGATCAGGACCGCGCCCATCTCGTCGCAGGCGGCGCGCAGGCCGCCGACCAGAACCTGGAGGGCTATCGGGTCCATCGCCTCATCCCGCCCTTCCTGAAAGGAGCCTCGCGATCAGGGTGCCGTGCTCGTCGACGCCGACGCTCCAGCCGGGCGGGAGGACGAAGGTCGCCTCGGGGAGCTCGAAGACGACGGGCCCATCGGCCTCGGTGCCGGCCGCGGGCTCGCCGCGGAGGACCGGCGTCTCGATCCACTCGCCGTCGAAGTGGACGAGGCGCGCGATCCGCTCCAGGGCGCCTGCCTCGGCCGCCACCGGCCGCGGTGAGGGACCGGGGACGACCATCGCCAGGTCGACGTCGACCAGGACGACCTCGCCGTCGGGATCGCGATGCCCGTAGCGCTCCTCGTGCGCCCGCTCGAACCCCTCCACCAGCTCGGCCGGGTCGGGGTCGGCCGGCCCCTCGACCGGCAGCTCGAAGGCCTGGCCGGCGTAGCGCAGCTTGTAGGTCACCCGCACCTTGGCCGCGTCGAGGCCGGCGCCGGTCGCCGCGACCAGCGAGGCGACCTCGGCGGCGATTCGCTCGGCGCTGAGGTCGCTGCCGCTCAGCATCACCGTCCGCGCGGTGTCGCGGCGGCGCTCGGAGGCGCAGAGGCCGAGGGCGGAGAGGACGCCGCCGGCGCGGGGGCAGAGGATCGTCGCGATCCCGAGCTCTGCGGCGATCGCCGCCGCATGCATCGGCCCGGCGCCGCCGAAAGGCAGCAGCGCGTACCCGCGGGGGTCGACGCCGCGCTCGACGGTGACCACCCGCAGCGCCCGCACCATCTCCTGGTCGGCGACGCGGAGGATGCCCGCCGCGGTCTCGAGGGTGTCGAGGCCGAGCGAGCGGCCGAGTGCGCCGATCGCCCGCTCGGCGGCCTCGGGGTCGAGGTCGACGCCGCCGGCCAGCTGCGAGTCGCGGCCGAGCCGGCCGAGCAAAAGGTTGGCGTCGGTGACGGTCGGCTCGGTGCCGCCGCGGCCGTAGCAGGCGGGGCCGGGGTCGGCGCCGGCGGAACGGGGGCCGACCCGCAGGGCGCCGCCGCTGTCGCGCCAGCCGATCGAGCCGCCGCCGGCGCCGACGGTGTGGACGTCCACCGTCGGCAGCTGGATCGGGCGGCCGCCGATCTCGCGGGAGTCGGTGCGGCGCACCTCGCCGTCCTCGACGACGCAGACGTCGCAGGAGGTGCCGCCCATGTCGAAGCCGAGGGCGTTGCCGTCGCCGGAGAGGCGGGCGAGCACGCCCGCGCCCACCGCGCCGCCCGCCGGGCCGGAGAGCACGCTCCAGGCGCCGGCGCGGGCCGCCTCGCCCGCGGGCGCGACGCCGCCTGA
>DASUQZ010000205.1:0-5293 GCA_036280335.1 Solirubrobacterales bacterium | reverse complement strand
GGGCACCCCCGACTCCGCGGCGAGCCGCTCGACCGCCGGAGCGAGCCGCGCGGCCTCCTCGGCGGCGTCGACGGCCGGGCCGCTTCGCGCCGCCAGGGCGCCGACGTCGAGCAGGTCGAACCCGGCCTCGACCAGGCGCATGCCGTCGGCGACCGCCGCGTCCGGCGTGCCGCTGCGCGCACCGGAGAAGAACGAGTCCTCGGTGACGTTGACGATCCCGGCAGCGATCGGCTGGTCGAGGTCAAGGGTGCGATCGGACAGGCGCCACGGCATCGTCGGCTACCGTAGCGACCGCGCTCATGGCACTGCGCTGCGTCTACACCGACCTCGACGGGACCCTGCTCGGGAAGGGGTCCTCGCTCTTCCGCGATGCCGAGGGCGGCTTCTCCCTGGCGCAGTCGCGGGCGCTGGAGGCCTGCCACCGGGCCGGGGCAGAGGTCGTGATCATGTCCGGGCGCCGCGAGCCGCAGGTCCACGAGGCGGCGCGGCTGATGGGCCAGACCTCCTACATCTACGAGGCCGGCTGCGCCTTCGCGATCGACGGCGAGACGACGCTGATGACCGGCGAGATGGCCCCCGACGAGAGCGGCACGATCTACGAGCAGATCGAGGCGCGCGGCATCCCGAAGATGCTCTTCGAGCGCTTCGAGGGGCGGCTCGAGTACCACTCGCCCTGGCACCACGGCCGCGTCCTCTCCCACCTCTTCCGCGGCAAGGTCGACGTCGACGAGGCCAACGCGCTGCTCCACGAGCAGGGCCACGAGGACCTGCGGCTGCTCGACAACGGCGCGATCGGGCGGCCGATGCCGGCGATCGAGGGGCGCACCCACGCCTACCACCTGGTCCCGAGGCTGGTCAGCAAGGCGGCCGCGGTGGCCGGCCACGCCCGCGCCCGCGGCTACGACCCGGCCGAGTGCATCGCGGTCGGCGATTCGGTCGAGGATCTCGAGGTCGCCGCCGCGGTGGGTCGCTTCTTCGTCGTCGCCAACGGGCCCGAGCACGACCCCGGCCTGCGCGCGGCGCTACCGAGCTGGGACAACGTCACCGTCACCGAAGGCAGCATGGGCGACGGCTTCTACGAGGCGGTCGTCTCCTCATTGATGGAACGCCGCTGAGCGGCCGCGGCGACCATCTAATATCGGCCGCAACTGGTAGGCGAGCCCGAAGAAGGAGAGCTTGTGTCGTCTGAGAACGCGACGGTGGCGGAGCAGGAGTACCTGGAGATCATGTTCTGGCTGGAGGAGGCCGGGCTGCCGATGACCGGTGCCAACATCGCCCGCGCGATGCAGCTCTCGCCCCCCACCGTCCACGAGATGATCGGCCGCCTCGTCGACGACGGCTACGTCGAGCGCAACCCCGACAAATCGCTCACCTTTACGGAGTCCGGCCGCGAGCACGCCAGCTACATCGTCCGCCGCCACCGGATGATCGAGCGCTTCCTCACCGACGTCCTCGGCATCCCCTGGGACGAGGTGCACGAGGAGGCCGAGCGGATCGAGCACGCGATGAGCCCGGTGCTGGAGGAGCGGATGCGGGCGGCGATCGGCGATGCCACCACCTGCCCGCACGGCCACCCGATCGTCGAGGGGACCCGCGAGCAGGGCTCGCTGCTGGCCGACGTCGAGGTCGGCGCCGACGTCACCGTCCTGCGCTTCGAGAACGAGGCCGAGGAGCTGCTCCACTACCTCAAGGCGGCCGGGCTCGACCCCGGCCTCGAGGGCAAGGTCGAGAGCTCCGACGACGAGCGCGTCGTCATCGCCACCGCCGACGGCTCCCACGAGGTCAGCCGCAGCGTCGCCGAGACCGTCTCGGTCCGCGCCGACCCGGCGCCGCCGCCGCGGGCGGCGATCCCCGAGCAGCTGGTGCTCTCCTCGGACCGCTACGGCCGCTAGCCCTACTGCGGGACCGCCATCGCCATGACCGGCTCGCCGGTCGGCACCTCGCTGCCGCCCTGCGGCTCCTCGGTGACCATCAGTTCTTCGACGCCGCTCATGTCGGCGATCGTCGCCTCGGCGCGGCCGTGGCGGTCGGGGACGAACAGCGGCGGCACGGATTCGACCTCTCCCTCGCGCAGTACCCAGGTCTCCAGGACCTTGCCGGGCGGCGGCTGGGGGAGGTTGGCGAGGCGCACGGTCCCGCCTTCCCCTTCCTGGACCATCGTCACCTCGATCCCGTCGATTTCGCGTTCGATCGTGTTGGCGACGGGCGGCGGGTCCGACTCGTCGCGGCCGACCTCGTAACCGGCCACCGCGGCGACCGCGATCACGAGGACGGCGAAGCCCGCCGCGAGCCTCAGCCGCCGCGGCCCGCGCAGCCAGGCCGGCAGCAGGCCGCCCTCGCGCGCCGCCCGCTCCTCGGCGGGCGCGGCGTCGGCGTCCGCGCGCACCTCCGCCATCAGGCTCTCGCGCAGCTGCGGCGGCGGCTCGGTCCGCGCGACCTCCTCCGGCAGCGCCTGGACGGCCGGCTGCAGCCAGCGCAGCTCCTCCTGGCAGCGCTCGCACTCCTCCAGGTGGCGCTCGAAGCCCTCCGCCTCGCGCGGGTCCAGGGCCCCGAGCATGTAGGCGGCGAGGTCGTCGCTCCAGCGGCTGTGGTCGGTCGCGCTCATACAAGTCCCTCCGCAAGCTCGCCCCGGATCTTCTCCAACCCGAGCCGCATCCTCCCCTTCACGGTCCCCATCGGCAGCCCGAGGATGCGGGCGATCTCCGAGTGGCTGAAGCCGCCGAAGTAGGCCAGCTCGATCACCTTCGACTGCTCTCCCGGCAGCTTGCCGAGGGCGCCGCGCACCTCGGCCGCCGTCTCGCGGCGCAGCGCCTCCTCCTCGGTCATCTCGGCGGCCGGCCGCTGCTCCAGCACCGACTCGTCGTCGAAGTCGAGCTTCGGTGCCTTGCCCGTCTTGCTGCGGAGGAAGTCGATCGCGCGGTTGCGGACGACGCTGAGCAGCCAGGAGCGGACGCTGCCCCGGGCCGCGTCGAAGCGGGCGCCGCTGCGCCAGACCGAGATGAAGGCCTCCTGGGTCACTTCTTCGGCGGCGGCGCGGTCGCCGACGATCCGGTAGGCGAGCGAGTAGGCGGCGCCGCCGTGGCGGTCGTAGAGGACCTCGAACGCGTCGGGGTCCTTGCGGCCGACGAGCGGCATCAGCTCCTCGTCGGCCAGCCGCTCCGCCTTCTCTCTGCGCACCGCCATGCGTTGTTCCTACCCGTCCGCTCCCCGAATTCCTAGGCGAGGAACGGTTCGACCGCTTTCAGCACCTGTTTTTCGTCGAGCGGCTGGTCGAAGGCGTCGGGAGCGGGTTCCTCTCCGTTCTGCAGCCGGATCGCCGCCGCGTGGCGCGCCTCGACCTGGACGATCCCGCCGGCCGCGGCCAGCACTTCCTTCGACTCGATCATCGGGCCCGCGCCGTTGTAGGCGCCGACGCCGATGTCCTCGAAGGTCTGGGCCAGCTTCAGGAAGCCCGGGGTGCCGCGGTAGGAGAAGTCGAATTTCGGCTCCGCGACCGGTTTGCCGCCGAGCTGCCTCACCGTCCCCGCCAGCGCTTCGACGTGCTGCTGCTCGTCTTCGGCCAGGAGGTCGATCAGGCTCGTCAGCTCCCCGTCGGCGCGCACCCGGCGCCTTGCTTCCGCGTAGAACTTCGCCTCCAGGTACTCGAGGGTGAGGGCGAAGTTGACGATCTCGACGTCGCCGCCCCCGGACTGCGCCAGCGCCCGCCGTACGTAGGGGCCGACGGCGAGGGCGCCGTAGACCGACCCCACCGCGATTGCGCCTTTGGCAAGGACTTCGCTGCGGGTCTGCTGCTCTTCACTCATCGCTCTTCTCCTCTCCGTCGGCCTCAGCCGACGATGAAGGGTTCGACCGCCGCGAGGACGGTTTTGACGTCCGCCGGCTGCCCGAAGGCGCCGTCCGGGGTGATCGATTCGCCCAGCAGCGTGTTGAGGGTGGCCGCGTGGCGGCCCTCGACGCTGTGGATGGCAAGCGCCGAGGCGAGCACTTCCGGGCTCCTGATGTTCGGGGCCTGGCCGAGGTAGGCGGCGGCGCCGAGGTTCTCCACCGTCCCCGCCAGCTCCAGCACGGCTTTGGCGCTGTCGAGCGGGAACTCGGTCTTCGGTTCCGGCGCCGGCCTGGCGCCCATCCCCTTCACCGCCGCCTTCAGCGCCTCGACGTGTTCGGCCTCCTCGCGGCCGAACTTGCGGATCGTCTCCAGGTCGGCGCCCTCGAAGAGGCCGCTTTTCACCACATCGGCGTAGAAGGCCGTCTCCAGGTACTCGAGCGTGAGCGCGTAGTTGAGGATGCCGACGTCGCCCTTGCCGAATTCGGCGGTTTCGCTCGACCCGCCCGAGTCCGTCATCGAGGTGTCGGTCATGGTCGTGTCGCTGTCCTCGCCGCAGGCGGCGAGGAATGCGGCCATCGCGGTGGTGCCTCCACCGACCGCCAGGAACTTCCGTCTCGTCACGTCCATCTGCGCCGCCTCCTGTGCGTTTGCGTTCTGGCCCTCCCTACGGGTAGGGATGCCGGGGTGGATCAGAATCCGCCGATGCCAGCCACCGCTTCGACCCCGCCGGAGACCGCCGCCCGGACCCGGGTCGCGGCGCTGCTGACGCTGGGCTCGATCGTCTCGGTCCAGGCCGGGGCGGCGCTGGCGACGACGATCTTCGACTCGATCGGCTCCTCCGGGGCGGTCTTCCTCCGCGCCCTCTTCGGCGCCCTGGCCCTGCTGGCGCTGACGCGGGGGGCGCCGCTGCGGATGCGCGAGTGGCGGCACCGGGACGTGGTCCTCCTCGGGGTCTCGGTGGCCGCGGTGAACCTCCTCTTCTACGCAGCCCTGGAGCGGCTGCCGCTGGGGATCACCGTCACCCTCGAGTTCGTCGGCCCCCTCGGCGTCGCCGTCTTCGGCTCGCGCCGGTGGCGGGACGTGATCTGGGTGGTGCTGGCCGCGGCCGGGATCGTCCTGCTCTCCGACGGCAGCGGCGAGGACGTCGACCCGCTCGGCGTCGCCCTGGCGCTGGCGGCCGGGCTCTTCTGGGCCGCCTACATCCTCCAGAGCGCCCGCGTCGGCCGCCTCGGCCCGGGCGCCGGGGGCGCGACGATGGCGGCGGTCATCTCGACCGTGCTGGTCGCCCCGTTCGGGATCGCCCAGGGCGGCGGCGAGATCCTCGCCCCCGCGGTCCTCGCCGTCGGCGCGGCGGTCGGGATCCTCAGCACCGCGGTCCCCTACGTGGCCGAGATGGAGGCCCTGCGCCGCCTCCCCCAGGCGGTCTTCGGGGTGCTGATGAGCCTGGAGCCGGCGGTGGCGGCCGCG
>DASUQZ010000204.1:0-5819 GCA_036280335.1 Solirubrobacterales bacterium | reverse complement strand
CCGGTGGCGACTTTGGAGAGCTCGGTGGCGAGCTTGACCCGCTGCGCCTCGCCGCCGGAGAGGGTGGTCGCCGGCTGGCCGAGGCGGATGTAGCCGAGGCCGACGTCGTTGAGGGTGCGCAGGCGGCGGGCGATCTTCGGCACGTTCTCGAAGAACTCGACCCCCTCCTCGACCGACATCTCCAGCACGTCGGCGATGCTCTTGCCCTTGAAGCGGACCTCGAGCGTCTCGCGGTTGTAGCGCTTGCCGTGGCACTGCTCGCAGGGGACGTAGACGTCGGGCAGGAAGTGCATCTCGATCTTGATCTGGCCGTCGCCTTTGCAGACCTCGCAGCGGCCTCCCTTGACGTTGAAGCTGAAGCGGCCCGGCTTGTAGCCGCGCGCCCGCGCCTCCTGGGTCTGGGTGAAGATCTGGCGGATGTGGTCGAAGAGGCCGGTGTAGGTGGCCGGGTTGGAGCGCGGGGTGCGGCCGATCGGCGACTGGTCGATGTTGATGATCTTGTCGATCTGGCTGAGGCCGTCGATGCCGTCGTGCGAGCCCGGCCGCAGCTTCGCCTGGTGGAGGCGGTTGGCGACCGCGTGGTGGAGGGTCTCGTTGACCAGCGTCGACTTCCCCGACCCGGAGACGCCGGTGACGCAGCAGAAGACGCCGAGCGGGATCGTCACGTCGACGTCCTTGAGGTTGTGTTCGCGGGCGCCGCGGACCAGCAGGGCCCCGCGCGGCGCGCGGCGCTCCTCCGGCACCTCGATCAGCCTCTTCCCGGAGAGGTACTGGCCGGTCAGCGAGCTCGGGTTCCTGGCGACGGCTTTCGGGGTGCCGGCAGCGATCACGTGGCCGCCGTGCTCGCCGGCGCCGGGACCGAGGTCGACGAGGTGGTCGGCGGCCATCATCGTCCCCTCGTCGTGCTCGACCACGATCACGGTGTTGCCGAGGTCGCGCAGCCGCTCCAGGGTCGCGATCAGCTTCTCGTTGTCGCGCTGGTGGAGGCCGATCGAGGGCTCGTCGAGCACGTACATCACCCCGACCAGGTGCGAGCCGATCTGGGTCGCGAGGCGGATCCGCTGCGCCTCGCCGCCGGAGAGCGAGCGGGCCGAACGAGCCAGCGAGAGGTAGCCGATGCCGACGTTCTCGAGGAAGGAGAGCCGCTCGGTGATCTCGCGCACGATCAGCCGCGCGATCGCCCGCTCGGTCTCGGTCATCTCCAGGCTGCGGATCCACTCGGCGGCGGCGTGGGCGGAGAGGGCGCTGTACTCGGCGATGCTGAGGCCGCCGACCTTGACCGCGAGGCTCTCCGGTCGCAGCCGCGCCCCGTCGCAGGCAGGGCACGCCTGCTCGGCCATGTAGCCCTCGATCCGTTCGCGGTTCGACTCGGAGTCGGTCTCTTCGTAGCGGCGCTGCAGGTTGTTGACGATCCCCTCGAAGCGGACCTTGTAGGAGCGGCGGCGGCCGAAGCGGTTGGTGTAGGTGACCTGATGGCGCTCGCCGCCGGTGCCGTAGAGGAAGATCTCCTTCTCCTCCTTGCTCAACTCCGACCAGGGCTTGTCGACGTCGACGTCGTAGGCCTCGGCGACCGAGGCGATCAGCCGCTTCCAGTAGGCGCTGATGCCGCGGTTCCAGGGCTGCAGCGCCCCCTCGGCGAGCGAGAGGGTCGGGTCGGGGACGACCAGCTCCGGGTCGATCACCCGCTGGAAGCCGAGCCCGTGGCAGCGGTCGCAGGCGCCGTGGGGCGAGTTGAAGGAGAAGATCCGCGGCTCCAGCTCCGGGATCGAGGTGCCGCAGTTGAGGCAGGCGAACTGCTCGCTGAAGAGCAGGATCTCCCCCTCCTGCTGACCGCTGACGATCTCGACTTCGATCAGGCCCGCGGCTAGGCCGGCCGCGGCTTCGACCGACTCGGAGAGCCGCCGCCGCAGCTCCGGTTTCATCACCAGCCGGTCGACGACGATCGCGACGTCGTGTTTGTACTTCTTGTCGAGCTCGATGTCCTCGTCGAGGCGGCGCAGCTCGCCGTCGATCTTGGCCCGCGAGTAACCCTCGAGCCGCATCTGGTCGAGCAATTTCCCGTACTCGCCTTTGCGGCCGCGAACGACCGGCGCCATGACCATGAATTTGGTCCCGTCCTCCAGCGTCATCAGCCGGTCGACGATCTGCTCCTGGGTCTGGCCCGTGATCTCCTCGCCGCACTCGGGGCAGTGCGGGGTGCCGATCCGCGCCCAGAGCAGGCGCAGGTAGTCGTAGATCTCGGTCACCGTGCCGACCGTGGAGCGCGGGTTGCGCGAGGTCGTCTTCTGGTCGATCGAGATCGCCGGCGAGAGCCCCTCGATCGAGTCCACGTCCGGCTTCTCCATCAGCCCCAGGAACTGCCGCGCGTAGGCCGAGAGCGACTCCACGTAGCGCCGCTGCCCCTCGGCGTAGATCGTGTCGAAGGCAAGGCTCGACTTGCCGGACCCCGAGAGGCCGGTGATCACGATCAGCGCGTCGCGGGGCAGCTCGAGGTCGACGTCCTTGAGGTTGTGCTCCCGGGCGCCGGAGATGACGATTCGCTCAGAGGCAGCCACTCATAGCGATGATAGCTAGGCGAACAGATGTTCCCCCGGGGAGAATTCGGTAGCCCCGGGCCCTTGTCCCCCGTATGCGGGAAGAAATGCGTTCGCACGGCCGGCTGGCGGAGATGGCGCGCAGGCAGCACGGGGTCGTCTCGTTCCGGCAGCTGCGGGAGCTCGGCTTCTCCAAGGGCCATATCCAGCGATCTCGGGAAGCCCGCCGACTGCACCCGATCCATCGTGGCGTCTATGCGGTGGGACACCCCTACCTCTCGCCGCGAGGGCACCTCATGGCTGCCGTGCTGGTCTTCGGGAAGGGGGCGGTGGTCAGCCATCGCTCGGCCGCCTGGCTGTGGGGAATCGGCCCGCTCGGCCCGCGCGCCGTCGAAGTGACGGTGGCCGCGCGGGGGAACCGGCGACAGGGCCTGCGGGTTCACCGCGTCTGGGCGCTGCCGGACCGGGAACGCGCGAGCCGGGACGGAATTCCCGTCACCTCCCTGCCTCGGACGCTGCTGGACCTCGCCGGCACCAGCTCCGCCACGCTCACCGAGCGGGCCGTGGAGAGGGCAAAGCGGCGGGGGCTCCTCGACCTCCCTTCGATCGACGCCCTGCTCTCGGAACGCGGAGGATTCGGGAGGGAACGGCTTCAAGAGGCGCTTCGCCTCTACCGGCAGCCGGTCTTCGAGAGAGCCCGCTCCGAGCTCCTCTTCCTCGACGCGATCAAGGCCAAGGGCCTTCCCGCCCCCAGCATCAACACGTTCGTCGCCGGCTGCGAGATCGACGCCTACTGGGAGCGGGAGCGCTTCGCGGTCGAAGTCGACGGCTGGGAGACGCACGGGACCAGGGTCGCCTTCGAGGACGATCGCCTGCGCCAGGAGGACCTGAAGCTCGCGGGCATCGACTCGATCCGGGTCACGGCCCGACGCATCGAACGCGAAGCCGACGCGGTCGCAACCCGGATCGGCCTGCTCCTCGTCCGGCGTCGCAGGGAGCTTCGCCTTTGACCTGCAATTCGTCCCCGCATACCGGGGACGAATTGCAGGTCCTCACCCCAGCGCGGCGGAGAGGCGGCGGCGGTAGGCGCGGGCGGTGGGGTCGCCGGGGTCGAGGTCGCTGAGGATGCCGACGACGGCGCGGCGGAGATCCTCGCGATGGGCGTTCTCGGCGCCGGCCAGCTCCTCGAGCAGGAGGTCGAGCGCCGCCTCGCGTTCGCCGCGATCGAGGGCGCCGAAGGCGTCGGCGCCGATGCCCTCCCTGCCGAGGCGGATGCGGGCCGCGATGCCCGCCGCGGCGAAATCACCGTCATGACCCTCGACGGCTTCCAGCGCCTCGTCCTCGGCCCCCCGCTCCAGCCTCGCCTTGGCCAGGGCGACGGCGATGTCGTCGCGGCGCGGCTCGAGTTCGGCGGCCTCGCGCAGCGAGAGCTCGTCGCCCGCAGCCAGCAGCTCGTCGGCCGGGGAAGGAAGCAAGCCGTCGAAGAACGCCTCGACCCGCGCCGGCGGCAGGGCGCCGACGAATTCGTCGACCACCTTGCCCTGCCTGAAGGCCTTGACCGCGGGAATTCCCTGCACCTTGAAGAGGCCGGAGAGACGCGGGTTCGCGTCGACGTCGACCGTCGCCAGGAGGACCTTGCCCTGGCGCGCGGCCTCCGCCTTCTCGAGCGCCGGGCTCAGCGCCTTGCATGGGCCGCACCACTCGGCCCAGAAGTCCACAACGACGGGTATTTCCTGTGAACGCTCCAGTACTTTCGACTCGAACGTCGCCTCGCTGACCTCGACTGGCATTCCCAAAGGTTAAGGAATGCTCCGCGGGGGCTTAGATGCGCCCGGTCAGGTCCCCGCGGCGGTCATCCCGTCGAGGTCGCGGCGCAGCTCGCGGAGTTCGTCGCGGATCCGGCCCGCCTCCTCGAAGCGGAGGTCGTCGGCCGCCGCCAGCATCTCCTCCTCGAGGGCGACGATCGTCTTCTCCAGCTCCTCGGGGGAGCCGAAGTCCTGAGCCCGGCGGTGGCGGCGCTTGCGCGGCGCCCGGTCCTCCATCGCCAGGAACTCGGACATCTCGGAGATGCCCTTGCGGACGGTCTCCGGGGTGATCCCGTGCTCCTCGTTGTAAGCGAGCTGGATCGCCCGGCGGCGGTCGGTCTCCCGCATCGCCGCCCGCATCGCCTCGGTCTCCTTGTCGGCGTACATCACCACCCGCCCGTTGACGTTCCGCGCCGCCCGCCCGATCGTCTGCACCAGGCTCGTCTCGCCGCGCAGGAAGCCCTCCTTGTCGGCGTCGAGGATCGCCACCAGCGACACCTCCGGCAGGTCGAGCCCCTCGCGCAGGAGGTTGACGCCGACGAGGACGTCGTACTCGCCGAGGCGCAGGTCGCGGATGATCTGGATCCGTTCCAGCGTGTCGACCTCGGAGTGCAGGTAGCGGACCTTCACCCCGTACTCGAGGAGGTAGGCCGTCAGGTCCTCGGCCATCTTCTTGGTCAGGGTGGTGACGAGGGTGCGGTCGCCGCTCTCGGCGACCCGTTTGACCTCGTTCATCAGGTCGTCGATCTGGTTCCTGGTCTCGCGCAGCTCGATCTCGGGGTCGACGATCCCGGTCGGGCGGACGATCTGCTCGACCGTGCGGCTCGCTTCGGCCTTCTCGAACGGGCCCGGCGTCGCCGAGACCATCACCATCTGGTTCACCCGGGCGAGGAACTCGTCGAATTTGAGCGGCCGGTTGTCCATCGCCGAGGGCAGTCGGAAGCCGTAGTCGACCAGGCTCGTCTTCCGGGAGCGGTCGCCCTCGTACATGCCGCCGATCTGCGGGATCGTCTGGTGGCTCTCGTCGACGAAGACGACGAAGTCGTCGGGGAAGTAGTCGATCAGGGTGTGCGGCGGGCTGCCGGCGGGGCGGCCGTCGAGGATCCGCGAGTAGTTCTCGATCCCCGAGGTGAAGCCGAGCTCCTTGATCATCTCGAGGTCGTACATCGTCCGCTGCCGCAGCCGGTGCGCCTCCAGCTGCTTGCCTTCGCCTTCCAGCTCGGCGGTGCGCGATTCCAGTTCGGCCCGGATCTCGTCGACGGCGCGGTCGACCGTCTCGTCTTTGGTCACGTAATGCGAGGCCGGCCAGACGGAGACGTGGTCGATCACGTCGAGCACCTCGCCGGTCAGCGGGTCGAAGTGCTGGATCCCCTCGATCTCGTCGCCGAAGAGGGCGATCCGGTAGGCCGACTCGGCGTAGGAGGGCATGATCTCCAGCACCTCGCCGCGGACCCGGAAGGCGCCGCGCCCCAGCACCTGG
>DASUQZ010000203.1:0-13286 GCA_036280335.1 Solirubrobacterales bacterium | reverse complement strand
GCGCGGGCCGGCTCGACCACCGGTGAGGCGACCAGCGTGCTGGAGGCGGTCCAGCCCCCCGAGCGCAAGCTCGGCGGGGGACGCGGCCGCCGCTCCTGGCTGGCGCTGGCGGCGCTCCTCCTGGTCGCCGGCGGGGCGCTGGCGGCGGTGCTGCTGATCAGCAGCGGCAACAGCGGCGGCGGAGGCGGCGCCCTCGAGGACAAGGGCTCCCCGGTGGCGCTGGCCGAAGCGTCCGACTACGACCCCCAGGGCGACGGCGAAGAGGACCCCGAAATCGTCAGCCTCGTCGTCGACGGCAACCCCACCACGACCGCCTGGACCAGCGAGCACTACGACGACGACGAATTCGCGGGGACGAAGACGGGCCCCAACCCCGGCGTCGGCCTCTATGTGGTCGCGAAGTCGACCACCACGCCGAGCGAGATGATCGTCCGCTCGCCCTCCCCGGGCTGGGACGCGGAGATCTACGCCGCCGCCTCCGGCCCCCCGGAAGAGCTGTCCGAATGGGGCGAACCGGTCGGCGAGGTGACCGACGCCCAGAAGAGCGAGGCGATCGAGCTCCGCCTTGGCTCGCCGGCGAAGTACTTCCTGCTCTGGTTCACCAGGGCGGCGCCCTCCCAGGAACAGGAAGGCCGCTACCAGGTCGAGATAAGCGATGTGAAGCTGGTCGACTGAGCCGCGCCAGGGCGGGTAGGAGGTGTGACGAACCTCCGTAACCTTTACATCGATCGGTGTAGCATCTGACAATGGCAGAGCGTGGTGCTGTTCCCAACGTCCCGAAAGCGCGCCGCCGCGCCCTCCACGCTGTCCGCTCGCTGTTCACGCCGCTGCTGCCGGACGACTACCTGGAACTGATCAACCCGCTCTGGTCGACGCAGGAGCTGCGCGGCCGGATCGAGCGGATCGAGCAGGAGACGCCGGACGCGGTCACGGTGCTGATCCGGCCCGGCTACGAATGGGGAGGCCACCAGCCCGGCCAGTACCTGCGGATCGGGGTCATCGTCAACGGCGTCCACCACTGGCGCGCCTACTCGCTGACGACCGACCCCGGGCGCCCCGACGGGCTGATCGGGATCACCCCGAAGCTGGTCGACGCCGGCAAGGTCTCCCCCTACCTGGTGCGCCAGGCGCGGCCCGGCGACATCGTCCGCCTCGGCGGCGTCGAAGGGACCTTCGTCCTTCCCGACCCGCCGCCGCGCCGGCTCCTCTTCGTCAGCGCCGGCAGCGGGATCACGCCGATCATGAGCATGCTCCGCAGCCTCGACCGCGAGGACGCGATCGAGGACGTCGTCCACGTCCACTCCGCGCGCACCGAGGACGGGGTGATCTTCGGCGAGCAGCTGCACGACCTCGACTCCCGCCGGCCCGGCTACCGGCCGCACCTGCGGATCACCGGCGAGGCGGGGCGCGTCGCCCCCCGCGACCTGGACGGGATCTGCCCCGACTGGCGGGAGCGCCGCGCCTTCGCCTCGGGGCCGGGCGAGATGCTCGACGCGCTGGTCGAGCACTGGCGCGAGGAGGCCGACCCGGAGCTGCTGGAGATGGAGCGCTTCCAGCCGGTGATCGGCGGCGGCGCGGTCGCCGGGGAGGGCGGCAGGGTCAAGCTCCTCTCCAGCGGCGTCGAGACCGAGTGCGACGGCGGCACGCCGATCCTCGTCGCCGGCGAGGAAGCCGGGGCGGAGCTGCCGTTCGGCTGCCGGATGGGGATCTGCCACACCTGCATCGGCAGGCTCTGCGAGGGAGAAGTCAGGGACCTGCGGACCGGCGAGGTCTACGGGGAAGAGGGAGAGATGGTCCGAACTTGTGTCAACGCGCCCGAGGGCGACGTTGCGATCGCACTATGAGAAAAGGATGACGAGATGACCACCACCGCCACGCCCCCCGTCGACACCCATATCGAGAGCCCGCTCGCGCACCTCTCCGAGGAGCAGCTCGAGGAGCTGGGCCGCGAGTTCGACGCGATCCGCGATCGCGTCATGGCCGAGCTCGGCGATCGCGACCGGCGCTACATCGAGAGCATGATCGAGATGCAGCGGCGCCTTGCCGTGCTCGGCCGCGTGCTCCTGCTCGCCTCGCGCAACCGCGCCGCCCTGGTGGCGGGGACCTCGGCGCTGTCGGCGGCGAAGATCCTCGAGAACATGGAGATCGGCCACAACGTCATGCACGGCCAGTGGGACTGGATGAACGACCCCCGCATCCACTCCTCGACCTGGGACTGGGACACCGCCTCCACCGCGGAGGCCTGGAAGCACTCCCACAACTACGTCCACCACACCTACACCAACATCCGCGGCAAGGACAAGGACCTCGGCTACGAGATCATGCGGATCGACCCCGAGCAGAAGTGGCACCCGGTCTACCTCGCGCAGCCCTTCTACAACCTGATCCTGATGGCGCTGTTCGAGTGGGGAGTGGCCCTGCACGACCTCGACTTCGAGGCGATCCGCAAGGGGCACAAGCCGATGCACCAGGTGAAGCGCGAGCTGAAGGGGATCGCCGGCAAGGCGAAGAGCCAGATCGTCAAGGACTACATCGCCTGGCCGCTGGTCAGCGCCCTGGCCGCGACCGCGGTCGACGCGGTGGTGGAGACGCGGCGGCAGCGCAAGCAGCCCCGCGGGATCCTCGGCCGGGTCAGGCGCAGGCGGCAGAGCCGCTGGGCGCCGGTGGTCGAAGCGGCGCTGAACAGCGGCAGCAAGACCTTCCGCGCGACGGCGAAGGCCGACGCCACCGCCAACATCGTCCGCAACGTCTGGGCCTACGCGATCATCTTCTGCGGCCACTTCCCGGACCAGACCTACACCTTCTCCCAGAAGGAGGTCGAAAACGAGAGCCGCGGCGGTTGGTACATCCGCCAGCTGACCGGCTCGGCCAACATCGACGGCAGCCCGCTCTTCCACGTCGCCAGCGGCAACCTCAGCTACCAGGTCGAGCACCACCTCTTCCCGGACATGCCGAGCACCCGCTACGCCGAGATCGCGCCCCAGGTGAAAGACGTCTGCGAGCGCTACGGCCTCCCCTACAACTCCGGCCCGTTCCTGCAGCAGCTGGGGATGGTGCAGCGGACGATCCTGCGCCTCGCCTTCCCCGGCGGCAAGCCCCGGCCGAAGCCGGGGCCCTACCGCGGGGAGAGCAACGGGAACGGCGCCGGTCGCTGACCCGCGCCGCTACCCGCCCGCGATCGGCGCGATCGGCGTGCAGATCACCGGGCGCGGGTTGGCCGGGTCCAGCGCGGTGAGGACGTCGGCTCCGACGATGTGGTCGTAGGGCATCGAGAGGTGGTCGCCGAAGTCGAGGATGCACTGGTTCTGGAGCAGGATGTTCTTCACGTTCGGCCCGGAGAGGAACGACGAGGTGTATAGGGTGACGACCGTGTCGTAGCGGGTCTGGATCACGGTGTAGTCGACCCCCGGCACGGTCTCCCCGCCGGCGTTGAGGTTGGTGATGAAGGCGGACCCGGCTTTCTGCTGCTCGCAGGCCGGGCAGAGCGCGCCGGTGAACTGCGAGGCGCCGGGGAAGAAGTCGGCGAGGACGAAGAGGCCGTTGAGGGTGGTGCCGTGGTTGGAGGGTGAGAGGCCGACCAGGGCGCGGACCTCCGCGGCGCCGCCGAGGTACTTGAGGTAGTAGCGCGGCATCATCCCGCCCTGCGAGTGGCCGACGAGGTCGACCTCGGCCGCGCCCGTCGCGGCGAGCACTTTGTCGACGAAGGCGTCCAGTTCCCCGGCCGAGGTGGGGATGTCGTCGACGCCGTAGACGCCGATCGCGGCGCTGCCGTCGTAGGCGCCGTAGTTGAGGGCGAAGACGCAGTAGCCGTTGTTCTTCAGCAACGGCGAGATCGCCTGCCAGCTGTTCGACATGTCGGCGAAGGTGCCGTGGACGAGGACCACCGGCCTGGGATGGGCGGCGCTCGGCCGGCAGCTCCAGTCGTTGGCTCCGGGCGGGCTGGCGGTGGGATGGGTGTGGGCGTAGCCGTAGACGCCGTTCCAGATCACCGGCAGCTGGGCTGACGCGGGCGCGGCGACGGCGCAGATGAGCGCTAGGGACAGAAGCAGGGCAACGAGGCTTCGGCGCATCGGTCTCCTCCGAATCTGGACTGGTGTGCGAATTGCTGCTACCCGGACGCGCGCTTTCTTGCGCGGCCCATAGGCGCAAACTATCTTGAGCATAGGCGGAGCTCGTCGGGTAGTGGGATAGTCGCGGCATGAGAATCGCCAGCCTCGTCCCTTCCGCCACCGAGATGCTCTTCGCGATCGGCCTCGGAGGGGACGTGGTCGGCGTCACCCACGAGTGCGACTTCCCGCCGCAGGCGGCGGAGCTGCCGCACCTGACGGCGACGGTCCTCCCGGCCGGCCTCGACGCGGGCGAGATCGACGCCGCGGTGAAGGAGGTGGTGGGCGAAGGGCGGGCTCTCTACACCCTGGACGAGGCGCGGCTCGCCGAGCTCGCGCCCGACCTGATCGTCACCCAGGCGGTCTGCGAGGTCTGCGCCGTCTCCTACGACGACGTGGTCGCGGTCGCGAAGCGCCTGCCGAGCCGGCCCCGGGTCCTCCAGCAGGACCCGAGCACCCTCGCCGAGGTGCTGGAGGACGTGGGTCGCCTTGGCGAGGCGGCGGGCGCCGTGGCGCACGCGCAGCGGGTCCGCGGCGAGCTCGAGCGGCGGCTGGAGGCCGTCCGCGAGGCGGTCGAAGGCGCGCCCCGACCGCGCGTGCTCGTCCTCGAGTGGCTCGACCCGCCCTTCCTCGGCGGCCACTGGATCCCGGAGATGATCGAGATCGCCGGCGGCGAGGACGTCATCGGCAGGTCGGGTCAGAAGTCGCCGCAGGTCGAGTGGGACGATCTGTCCGGCCTCGACCCCGACGTGGTCGTCTGCATGCCCTGCGGCTGGTACCTCGAGGACTCCCGCGCCCAGGCGCTCGAGCAGCGGCAGCGCCTCGACTCCCTCGGCGCCGAGCGCGTCTTCGCCGTCGACGCCGCCTCGACCTACTCGCGGCCGGGACCCCGCCTCGTCGACGGCGCCGAGCTGCTCGGGCACCTCTTCCACCCCGATCGGGTGCGCCCGCCGCGGGGGATCGGCTTCGCCGAGCTGACGGCTCAGATCTCGCGCTCGTAGAAGAGCATCGACGGTCCGTCGGGGCTGCCTTCCCTGTTGGTGAAGCCCATGCTCTCGTAGAGGCCGCGGGCGGCGGTGTCGGTCTCGCCGGTGTTGAGGTCGATGCCGTCGGCTCCCTTCTCGCGGGACACCTCGATCGCCTCCTCCAGCAGCGCCCGGCCGATGCCGCGGCCGCGCAGAGCCGGCACGACGTAGAGCTCCTGCAGATACGCTTCCAGCCCGGCGCTCCAGAGGGCGGGGCGGAAGCGCAGCAGGGCGAGGCCGTCGGGGCCGTCGCCGCTGAGCAGGACCGTGATCTCGCCCGCCTCGAGCAGTCGCCGGCAGGTCGCGGTGAGCACCTCGACGCTGGGAGTGGGTTCGTCGTACTCGCGGTTGAAGTCCACCAGCAGCCGGGCGATCTGCGGAGCGTCCTCCGCCGCCGCCCGCCGAACCTGTATCTCTCGTTTCTCCATGTCCTCAGTTTCCCTCCCCGAGGAAGTGCGCGCCGCCTGCGCCTGGGTGACGGAGCGTGCGACGCTGGTGCGGATCGACCGGGAGAGGATCGGCGACTACGCCGCGGACCTGACCGTGGCGATCAGCAAGGCAACCGAGGAGGAGTCGTTCTCGGATCCCGAAACGGCCGCGGCCTTCGCGATCTGCATGAACGCGATCAACTTCGGGTCCGGCTGGTGGCCGACGATCCGCAAGCGGCCGGGCCACAGCGGCTACGCGACGATGGCGGCCGGGCTGCGCGAGCGCTTTGCCGCCGCCGGCCCGTGGGGTGCCGGGGAGCTGAGGGCGATGGACGCCGGCACGATCGCCGCCGTCCTGGGCCAGGACCCGACGCATCCGCTGATGGGTCGGTTCGCGGCGGCCCTGCGGGACGTGGGCGAGCGGCTCCGCTCCGCTTACGGCAGCCGCTACCTCGGCGTCGCCGAAGCCGCCGACTCGATACCGGCGCTGGCGGGTGCCCTGGCCGGCTGGGACTCCTTTGCCGACTCCTCCACCTACCAGGGGCGCCGGGTCCCCTTCTACAAGCGCGCCCAGCTGGCGGCGGCCGACCTTCACCGGGCGGGGGAGGCCCTCCTGCCGGGGATCGAGCGGCTGACCGCCTTCGCCGACAACCTCGTCCCTCACGTGCTGCGGGTGGACGGCGTCCTGCGGCTCGACCCGGCGCTGACCGCGAGGCTCGAAGCCGAAGAGCTCCTCGTCCATGGCTCCCCGGAGGAGGTGGAGCTGCGCGCCGCCGCCGTGCACGCGGTCGAGCTCCTCGCCGCCGAGGCAGGGCACACCCCGGCCGCGATCGACAGCGCCCTCTGGAACCGCGGCGGCGCCCGTCGCTACAAGTCGCTCCCGCGGCCCCGCTCGCGCAATACCGCGTACTGATCCCTCAGAAGACGCTCGGCGTCCAGAGCACCTCGTAGATGCCCTCGAGGGCCTTGGTTACGAAGCCCTCCTCGCCTCCGACCAGGAGCCTCTGGGCGTCTCCGTCCAGCACCGCCGGGACCCAGGCCGCGACCTTTCCGCGCGCCCACCCGTCCGGGTCGCCGCTGGGCTCGTCGCCGCTGTGGAGGGCGCCGTCCTCTGCGACCTCGAGCCACACCGCTTCGCCCTCGGCCCCGGCCTCCTCGCCCTCCGCCAGCACGCTCAGCTGCAGGCACTCGCCGATATGTCCCGGAAGCTCCACCAGGGGGAAGGCGGCTCGCAGAGCCGTCGCCATCTCGGCCGCGCTCATCCCCGCTTCGCCCTCGCCGACCACGTGGTGATGGCGCCAGCGGCCGATCCCGATCACCAGCCCCATCTTGCGGCGGGCCTTCTCGGTCAGGCCGTAGCAGCGTCGCCTGCCTCCCCTCTGCCACTCGGAGAGCAGGCCGCTCGCCTTGAAGAGGCCGGCGCGGCGGTTGACCTGGTGGTAGCTCAGCCCGTGCGCTCCCCGCGACAGATCCGTGGGCGAGCGCGCTTCGCAGCTGAGCTCCTCGATCATCCCCGTCTCCCAGAGGTCGGCGAGGAGGCCGAGGGAGGCCCAGGCGTGCGCGTCGATGCGCCCGTCGGGGAGCCGCGTGAGAGAAGCGTCGGCGAACCTGTTGACGAGTTCGTACAGCTCACTGCCGCAGGGGTCGGCCAGGGTATGGACCACCTTCGAGGGCACTCCCGGCTCCTCTTCGCGCTCGATCACGTCGAGCTCGGCGAGCTTGCCGGCGTAGCGATAGATGGTCCGCGGCGCGTAACCGGGCACGCGCTCGGTCAGGTTCTTGGTGCGCAGCGGCCCTTCGCCGAGCGCCATCAGGATCGCGCCGGTGGCGCCGGCGCTGAGCAGGCGCAGCACGTCGGCGATCGAGGCTCCCGGGATGCAGGCGTCCTCTCTGTCCGGGGACTTCAGGTCGGCGCTCGAAATGCCAGTCGTCATCTTCATCTCTCGGTGCACCGCTGTTCGGAGCAGCGCGATTCGGCTCAGATCAATCGATCGACTGGTTCTCCCTGGGTACCCCGCAGTAGCCCGATCAATCACGAATCGGGCCGGGTATGCGGCGATGCCTCAGAACTCGTACGAGCGTGCCCGGCGATGGCGCTCGACGGCCAATCGCACCAGGCGGTCGCAGAGCTGCGGGTACCCGACCCCGCTCGCCTCGAAGAGCTTCGCGTAGACGCTGGTGTCGGTGAAGCCGGGCATCGTGTTGATCTCGTTGACGAGGACCGCGCCGTCGGGCTCGACGAAGAAGTCGCAGCGGGCCAGGCCGGAGCAGCCGGCCAACCGGAAGACGTCGACGGCGAGCTCGCGCACGCGCTCGACGGTCTCCTCGCCGAGCGGGGCGGGGACGCGCAGCTCCATCCCCCCCTCGGTGTACTTCGCCTCGAAGTCGTACCAGTCCGCGTTGGCGACGATCTCCCCCGGCAGGGAGGCCTCCGGCTCCTCGTTGCCGAGCACCGAGCACTCGACCTCGCGGCCGGCGGCGGAGGCCTCGACGATCACCCGCGGGTCGTGGCGAAGCGCCAGCTCCACCGCCGCGTCCAGCTCGTCGAGCTTCTCGACCCGGGTGATGCCGACGCTGGACCCCATCCGCGAGGGCTTGACCCAGAGCGGCAGGCCCATCTGCTCGCAGCGCCCCCACCACTCGCTGCCCTCGACCGCGGTGAAGTCGACCTGCGGCACCCCGTGGGCGGCGAAGAGGCGCTTCAGCGTCAGCTTGTCCATGCAGATCGCCGAGGAGAGCACGTCGGAGCCGACGTAGGGAAGGTCGAGCCACTCGAGCAGGCCCTGGACGCTGCCGTCCTCGCCGAAGGCCCCGTGGAGGGCGGGGAAGACCGCTTCGGCGCCGAGCAGCCCCCCGCCCGGGACGAGCTCGACCGAGCCGCCGGCGGCGCTCCAGCCGCCCTCGCGGCCGATCGTCACCTCGATCACCTCGTGGCCGGCCTCGCGCAGCCCCCCCGCCACCGCCGCCCCGGAGCGCAGCGAGACCTCGTGCTCGGAGGAGCGGCCGCCGGAGAGCACCGCCACCCTCATTCTTCTTCCCCTTCTTCTTCGACCGGTTCGGGCGCCTGCCTGCCGACCGTGATCGTCACCGTGTCGCCGGGTTCGGCTTCGGTGCCCGGTGGCGGGAACTGGTCGGTGACGCGGCCGACTTTGCCCGGCACCGTCGTTTCCTCTTCTTCGACGCTCGGCTGCAGGCCGGCGGCGCGGATCGCTTCCACCGCCTCGCGGCGCAGCTTGCCGATCACGTTCGGGACTCGCGGCTGCTCCTCTTCTTCTTCGCCGGCGGAGACGACGATGGCGACGGTCGAGCCGGGCTCGACCCGCTCGCCGGCGTCGGGGGACTGCTGGATCACCTGCCCTTTCGGCGAGGAGCTTTCTTCTTCGCCGACGCTGGGGACGAGGCCGTTGGCGCGGATCCGCTGCACCGCGACGTCCCGCTGGGCGCCGACCACGACCGGCACCTTGGTCAGCTTCGGACCGCGCGAGACGAAGAGGGTGACGGTGGACCCCTTGGTCGCGGTGGTGCCGCCGCGCGGTTCGGAGTAGACCACCAGCCCCGGTTCGACCGAGTCGGAGTTGACCCGTTCGACGTCGACCTGGAACCCCGCCTCTTCGAGCTGCTGCGTCGCCTCCTCCTCGGTCTGCCCCGCGGTCGAGGGCACCGCGGCGCTGCCCGGCCCGGCGCTGACCGTCAGCGTCACTTCCGGCTTCGAGCAGAAGAAGGTGACGAGGGCGCAGTCGAGCGAGGCCTGGTCGGCCGGCGGCGAGGCGGCGGGGTCCTGCTCGAGGACTTCGTTGGCGGGCGCTTCGCGCTCCACCCGCACCACCTCGCCGACCGTGAAGCCGTCCTGCTCCAGCAGGGTGATCGCGACGCCGAGCGGGTTGCCGGTCACGTTCGGGACCTTGGTCGTGGTGTCGCGGGTCAGGGCGAGGGCAAGGAGGATGCCCAGCAGGACTCCGCCGACCAGCAGCGCCCAAAGCCACCAGTTGCGGCGTTTTTCCTCCTCGGGCGGGATCTCCTCCGGCGCCGCGACGACCGGCGGGGCAGCCGCGAAAGCCTGGGTCCCCTGCGCGATCCCGGGGTCCTTCATCGCCGCGTCGAGGGCGGCGATGAAGGCGTCGGCGTTCTGGAACCGCTGCCCCGGCTCCTTTTCCAGCGCCCGCATCACCACCGCGTCGAGCGCCGGCGAGACCTGCGGGTTGATCGAGCTCGGCAGCTGCGGCGTCTGCGAGACCTGTTTCATCGCCACGGCGACGGCGCTCTCCCCCTCGAAGGGGACGCGGCCGGTCAGCGCCTCGTAGAGGATCACCCCGATCGAGTAGAGGTCGGAGACGGGGGTGACCTCGAAGCCCTGCGCCTGCTCGGGCGAGAGGTAGTGGGGCGTCCCCAGCACCGAGCCGGCCTGGGTGATCTCCGAAACGCCGGCGCGGGCGATGCCGAAGTCGGTGACGACCGCCTTGCCCTCCTCGTCGACGATCACGTTCTGCGGCTTCAGGTCGCGGTGGACGATCCCGTTGCGGTGCGCGAAGCGCGCCCCCTCGAGCACCTGGCGGATCAGCCCGACCGCCTGCTCGGCGGTGAGGCCGCGTTCGATCAGCTCCTTCAGCGTCGGCCCCTCGACGTAGCGCATCGCGATGTAGTTGACGCCGCCCTCGGAGCCGCGGTCGAAGACGGCGACGATGTTCGGGTGCTGCAGCCCGGCGGCGTGCTCGGCCTCGCGCTGGAAGCGGGTGACGAACTCCTGGTCCTGGGTGAAGCGCCGGTGCAGGACCTTCAGCGCCACCTGCCGCTGCAGGTGCGTGTCTTCGGCGAGCCAGACGTCGGCCATGCCGCCGCTGCCGAGCCGGCGCAGGACCCGGTAGCGGTTGTCGACGACACTGCCCTCGCCTACCTCAGCCAATGCTCCTCCTCATTCCTCGTTCAGGATCGATTCCGCGACCTCGCGGAAGATGGGCGCGGCGACGTCGCCGCCGAATTCGGGCGTGCACTCGACCGAGACCGCGATCGCGACCTGCGGGTCGTCGGCGGGGGCGAAGCCGATGAACCAGGCCTGGTTTTCGTCTTCGCCGCCGCCGCAGGCCTTGTTGCCGGGCGTTTCCGCGGTGCCGGTCTTGCCGGCGACGGCGACGCCGGGGATCGCCGCGTTGGTCCCGGTCCCTTCGCTGACCACGCCTTCCATCGCCGTGGTCAGCGCCGCCGCGGTCTCCTCGCTGATCGGCTCGCTGTAGGTGGAGGGATCCATGGTCTCGGTCACCCGCCCCTCCGGGTCGACGACGCGCTTCCAGATCTGCGGCTTCATCAGCTCGCCTTCGTTGGCGACCGCGGCGGCGACCATCGCCATCTGCAGCGGCGTCGTCAGCAGCCGCTCCTGGCCGATCGCGAGGCGGGCGAGGTCGACGGGGTCGCTTGCGCGCAGCAGCTCGCCTTCTTCGAAGACGCCGCTCTCCTCCACCTGGTCTTCGGGCAGGTCGATCGGCGGCGTCGCGTTGAAGCCGAACCGTTCCATGTACCGGAAGAGGGTGTCGTTGCCGAGCCGTTCGCCGAGCTGGCCGAACCAGGTGTTGACGGAGTTGGTCAGGGCGGTGTCCAGGCCGGCACCGAAGTAGCTCTGGCCGAAGTCGTTTTCCAGCGGCGTCCCTTCGACTACCAGGCTGCCCGGGGCGTCGATCGTCGTCTCCGGCGTGATCGCGCCGCTGTCGAGGCCCGCCGCCGCGGTTACGACCTTGAAGGTCGAGCCCGGCGGGTACTGCCCCTGCGTCGCCCGGTTGTACAGCGGCCTTTCGATTTCGTCCTCGCTCAACTGCGGGAAGTCGGAGGGGATGCGGTTGGGATCGAAGGAGGGGTTGGATGCCATCGCCTTGATCGCGCCGGTGTCCGGCTCGATCGCGACGACGGCCCCGTAGCCGACTTCCTGAAGGGCGGCGAGCGCCGTCCGCTGCGCGTCGGCGTCGATGCTGGTGACGACGTCGTTGCCTTCCTGCCTGTGGCCCAGCAGCTCGTCGACGATCGAGACGAATTCGCCCTCTTCGCCGACCAGTTCCTCGTTGTGGAACTGCTCGAACTGGGTGTCGCCGAACTGCACGAAGCTGTAGCCGATCGGGTGGCCGAAGAGGGAGCCTTCGGGGTAGCGCCGCACGTAGCGCTTGGAGTCGCCCCGGCCCTTCGGCACCGACTTCGCGATCAGGACGCCGTCGGCGGTGAGGATGCGGCCCCGCGGGATCTGCTGCTGCTCGAGCAGCGGCCGCTTGTTCGCGTTTTTTTCCTTCAGCGCCTCGGCGTCGAAGACCGACCAGTACGAGGTGAAGCCGATCAGGACGCCGAAGAGGACGACGACGAAGGCGAACAACCTGACGATCTGCCGGTTCACGGAACCATCCCCAACGTCCCGGCTCGGAGCTTGGGCTCGGCTGCTTCACGCCGGGCGCGGTCGGAGATCAGCAGCAGCAGCGCCAGCAGCACGAAGTTGGCGAGGATCGAGCTGCCGCCGTAGCTGATGAAGGGCAGGGTGACGCCGGTCAGCGGGATCACCCGGGTGACGCCGCCGATGATCACGAAGGCCTGGATCGCGAAGACCGCGGTGAGCCCGGTCGCCAGCAGCTTCGAGAAGCCGTCGTTCGCCAGCAGGGCGATCTTGAAGCCGCGGGCGGTGATCAGCAGGTAGACGAGGACGACGCCGACGGCGCCGAAGAGCCCCGCCTCGTTGACGATCAGCGAGTAGATCGTGTCGGTGTGGGCGGCCGGCAGCAGCGCGTTGTCGGTGCCGGGGATCGTGATCAGCGCCTGCCCGAAGCCTTTGCCGAAGAGGCCGCCGTCGGCCTGGGCGAAGATCGACTGGAGGACCTGGTACCCGGTCCCCTGCGGGTCGTTGTAGGGGTGGAGCCAGATTTCCATGCGGTCGTGGACGTGCGGCACGGTGCTGGCGAAGAACCAGGCGCCGACCAGGAACATCGCGATCCCGATCACCACGAACGAGAAGCGGCCGGTGGCGACGTAGAGCAGGGCGAGGAAGGCGGCGAAGAACATCAGCGAGCTGCCGAGGTCGCGGATGAAGACGAGCATGAACATCGAGGCGCCCCAGACGACCAGCAGCGGGCCGAAGTGCTTCAGCGGCGGCAGCGTCACCCCGAGCACGCGGCGGGCGCCGACGATCAGGACCTCGCGGTGCTCGCGCAGGTAGCTGGCGAGGAAGACGATGATCGCCAGCTTGGTGAACTCGGCCGGCTGGAAGGCGATCGGGCCGATCTTGACCCCGAGGTAGGCGCCGTTGACCTGCTGCCCGATCCCCGGCAGCCGCGGCGCCAGCAGGAGCAGCAGGCCGCCGATCGCGATCGTGTACCGGTAGCGCTCGAGCACGTCGTAGTCGCGCAGGAAGTGGATCGTCAGCGCGAAGAGGACCAGCCCCAGCACGAACCAGTTGGCCTGGTCGCGGGCCAGGGTCTCGTCGATCCGGTAGATCATCACCAGCCCGAAGGCGGTGAGGGTGGCGATCAGGGGGAAGAGATACGGATCCGCGTCGGGGAGGCGGAACCGCAGGTAGACGTGCGTCGCCAGGCAGATCGCCAGGAAGTAGCCGCCGTAGATGAGGCTGAGGTCGCCGAGCTGTTCGCTCTCCTGGGAGAAGACCGCGGCGAAGCCCGCGGTCAGCAGGATCGCGACGGGAACCAGGGCGAGCAGCTCCCGGTTCCTAGCGGAGGTCAACGAAGGCCCTCGTTCTTCTCGATGTCTTC
>DASUQZ010000202.1:0-7177 GCA_036280335.1 Solirubrobacterales bacterium | reverse complement strand
CGCCTCCAGGACCGCGTGCTGCTTGGGCCCGAGCCGCTCGCCGCCGGCGAGGGCCGCCTCGCCGGCCGGCAGCACCGCCGCCCGCAGCTCGGTCTTCGTGCGGACGGTCCTGCCGGCGCTGCCGCTGCCGGTCCCGGGTGGGAGGACGAGCTGTAGCCCGCGCGAGGGGGTCGAGCAGTACTCGCGGGCGACCCAGAGGCCGAGCCGGACCAGCTCCGGCGTCGCCCCTGCCTCGAGCGCCTCGAGCGGCTCCGCGAGGCGCTCGAGCGGCAGCTCGGAGGCCTCGGCGACCTCGACCACGACGCCGAGGATCCGCCGCGGCCCGAAGGGCACGCGGACGACGCTGCCGACGTCCAGGTCCGCCATCGCCTCCGGGCGGCGGTAGTCGAACGGACCGCGCAGGGCGCGCGCGGTGGTGAGGGGCTCGACCCGGAGAATCGCCATCGGCCGAGGTTATGCGGACGGGGGGACGAGGGCTTATGCTGGCGCCCGTGAACCTCAACCTCAGCCCGGGTGAGCAGGTGATCTTCGAGGGGCACCCGTCCTGGCGGGCGATCCTCGGCTTCTACCTGAAAGGGGTCCTGGTCGCGATCGTGCTCGGCGTGATCGCGAAGCTGATCTGGGGGGACGGCGAGGCCTTCCTGGTGATCCTCGTGGCCCTCGCGCTGACCCTGCTGGTCGGCTTCGTCAAGCGGGTCGCGACGAGGTACACGATCACCACCCGCCGTCTCAACATCAAGCGCGGGATCGTCTCCCGGGAGATCCAGGAGACGCGCCTGGAGCGGGTCCAGAACGTCAACTACCGCCAGAGCGTCTACCAGCGCGTGATGCAGATCGGCGACGTCGACTTCGACACCGCCGCGACCGACGACTACAACTTCGTCTTCTACGGCGTCGCCGACCCGGCCGACGTGGTCCACGCGGTGGACCAGGCGACGGGCGCCTCGGCGGCCGGTACGCACGGCCTGGGCGAGGCGCAGCCGCCGCAGTCCTGAGGGCGTAGGTTCGCTGCCGTTCTATGGAGGATCTGGCGGACGTGGCGTGGTTCGTGCTTGACCTGCCGATGGGAGAACCTCAAGGGCGTCAGTCCCGCGGCCGTGTGGGCCTGGAAGCGCAGCGCGTCGCGGGTCTGGGCTGATGGCGTGCGGTGGTAGCGCCAGCCGTCGGTCTCGACGACGAGACCGAGATCGGGCCAGAAGAAGTCGACCTCGAATTCGTTGACGATCTGTTTGGTGAGCGGCGTCGGGAGGCCGGCGGAGGCGGCGATGGGCCGGAAGAGGCGTTCCAGCTCGTCGTCGGACAGGCGGAACGTGTCCTTGTCGAGGACGTGACGGAGGAGGCGAATGCCGGGTTGGCCGGGGTAGTCGTCGAGAGCACGGCGGAGGGCGTCGGCGTCGATCACGTCGAGCTTGTCCGCCTCGTTGACCGCCCGCTCAACGGTCTTCGGCCCCGTCACGGTCGCTAGGTCGAGGAAAGTGCGAACGGGTTCGGTCACCGGGATGCCGAAGCGCGAGCCGATGTCGCGGTTCCAGAGACCCGCTCGATCGCGGACACGGATCCCCGGCCGTCTCACCTTGTGATGGCGAGCGACGCTGATCTCGATGTAATCCGGGTGCTCGTCGCCGAATCCCCATAGCGCTGCCGCGCTGCGATGACTGAGCATCGCGCTCTCACCGCAGGCCAACACCGCCGCCATCCATCGTCCCTCCCGGGTGACCTGCGGACGCCCTACGGCGTAGACACCTCTCCGGACTGGAAACAGACGCCCGGTCCTTACACGGTGGTAGATCGCCTTGGGCGTGAAACCGAGAGCCAGCAACTGCCGACGGGCAACGACCCCATGCTGTCGCCGCGCCAGCTCCCAAGCCCGCCCGTTGATCGTTTCCACCTTTTGAACCCCCATAGGGGCACAAAGGGTGGAAACGACCTAGCTCGCCCCCTCTCGGGCGGAACTGCCTGCCGGCCCTGGCGTATCTGCCGGACGTTGCGCGGGTTACGCCGCGACGGCTTCGCCGCCCGCGGCCTCGCGGAGGGCGTCGGCGCGGTCGGTCTTCTCCCAGGTGAAGTCCTCGTCGCCGCGGCCGAAGTGGCCGTAGGCGGCGGTCTTCTGGAAGACCGGGCGATGCAGGTCGAGGTACTGGCGGAAGGCACCGGGGCGCATGTCGAACTCGGCCTCGACCAGCTGCGAGATCTTCGCGTCCGGGAGCTTGCCGGTGCCGAAGGTCTCGACCATGAGGCTGACCGGGTGGGCGACGCCGATCGCGTAGGCGACCTGGACCTCGCAGCGCTGGGCCAGGCCGGCGGCGACGACGTTCTTCGCCACGTGGCGGGCGGCGTAGGCCGCCGAGCGGTCCACCTTCGACGGGTCCTTGCCCGAGAAGGCGCCGCCGCCGTGGCGGGCCATGCCGCCGTAGGTGTCGACGATGATCTTGCGGCCGGTCAGGCCGGCGTCGCCGACGGGGCCGCCGATCACGAACTTGCCGGTCGGGTTGACGAGGAACTCGCCCAGCAGCTCATTCTCGTCGAAGCGGCCCGGAACCTCCTCGTTGAGGACCGGGAGGACGACGCTCTCCCAGAGCTCGGGTTTGATCTGGCCCTGCGAGTCGACCCCCGGGTCGTGCTGGGTGGAGATCAGGAGCTTTTCGACGGCGACCGGGCGGCCGTCTGCGTAGCGGACGGTGACCTGGGTCTTCCCGTCGGGGCCGAGGTAGCCGAGGCTGCCGTCCTTGCGGACGGCGGCGAGCCGTTCGGCGAGCCGGTGGGCGAGGTGGATCGGCATCGGCATCAGCGCCTCGGTCTCGTCGCTGGCGTAGCCGAACATCATCCCCTGGTCGCCCGCCCCGGCGACGTCGAGCTCGTCGTCGTCGGAGGGGTCGACTCTGGTCTCGTAGGCCTGGTCGACGCCCTGGGCGATGTCGGGGGACTGCTCGTCGATCGAGACGATCACCGCGATGTGGTCGCAGTCGAAGCCGTAGCCGCCGCCCTTGTAGCCGATGTCGCGCACCGTGTCACGGACGATGTCCGGGACGTTGAGGTGGACGTCGGTGGAGATCTCCCCTGAGACGACCGCCATGCCGGTGTTGACGAGCGTCTCGCAGGCGACCCGGCCGCCCGGGTCCCCGCCCATGATCGCGTCGAGCACCCCGTCGGAAATCTGGTCTGCGACCTTGTCCGGGTGGCCCTCGGTGACTGACTCCGACGTGAAGAGGTACTCGCCCTCGGCGAGCGGCTTGGAAGTAGGCATGCGCGGAAGCCTAGAGGAATCTTGTCTGGTGCCGGAGGGTCAGTCCTGGCGCCCTCTGTAGCCCGAGCGCGGCACGAAGTCGATCACCAGCGGAACGCCCTCCAGCTCGTAGGTCTCGCGCATCCGGTTCTCCAGGTAGTAGGCCCAGTCGCGGGTGATCAGCTTGCGGTCGTTGACCTGAATCGCGATCCGCGGCGGGCTCTCCCCCACCTGCGCCGCATAGAAGAGCCGCAGGCGGCGGCCGCGGCGGGCCGGCGGCGGGTTCTTGGCGACCACGTCGTTGACGAAGCGGTTCAGCTCCGGGGTCGGGATCCGCTCGGCGGCCCTGTCGGCGAGCTGCAGCGCCCGGGGGAGCAGGGTCCCGACGTTGCGGCCGCGGACGGCGGAGCAGGTGATCACCGCCGGGCGCAGCCGCAGCTTGCGCTCGACCCGCGCCCGGGCGTCGTCGATGTCGGTCTCGCCGACGTCCCACTTGTTCATCGCCAGCAGCAGCGCGCAGCCGGCCTTCATCCCCATCTCGGCGACCCGCAGGTCCTCGGCGGTGACCCCCTCGGCGGCGTCGCAGACGACGATCGCCACGTCGGCGCGCTCGACGGCTCGTTCGGAGCGCAGCTGCGCGTAGTAGTCGACGGTCCCCGCCACCTTGGAGCGTCGCCGCAGGCCGGCGGTGTCGACGAGGATCACCCGCCGCCCGTCGACCTCGAGCTCGGTGTCGATCGCATCGCGGGTGGTCCCGGCGATGTCGGAGACGATCACCCGGTCGGAGCCGAGGAAGGCGTTGACGAGCGAGGACTTGCCGACGTTGGGGCGGCCGATCACCGCCACCCGGACGGCGCCGTCGTCGTCGGGCTGCGGCTCGCGGTCGCCGAGCGCGGCGGCGATCGCGTCGAGCAGGTCGCCGGTGCCGAGCCCGTGGGTGGCGGAGACCGCCAGCGGGTCGCCGAGGCCGAGGGCGTGGAACTCGGCGGTGACCGCGTAGTCGTCGGGCCGGTCGGCTTTGTTGACCACGGCGAGGACCGGCACCTCGGCGCCGCGCAGCGTCTTCGCCAGCTCGGCGTCGCCGGCGCGGAGGCCGGCGCGGCCGTCGACGACCATCAGGATCGCGTCGGCTTCGGCGATCGCCAGCCGCGCCTGCGCCTGCACGTCGCGCGCCAGCTCCGCCTCGTCGCCGAGGTCGATCCCTCCCGTGTCGACGAGCTCGAAGGCGACCCCGTTCCACTCGGTGGCGAGCCGCTTGCGGTCGCGGGTGACGCCGGGCTCGGGCGAGGTAACGGCCTCGCTGCCGCCGACGAGCCGGTTGACGAGGGTGCTCTTGCCGACGTTGGGGAAGCCGACGACGGCGACGGTGGGAAGGCTCATCCGAGCCCCCTCTCGCGCGCCATCGCGACGATGCGGGCCACGACCTCGTCGATGTCGAGCCCGGTGGTATCCAGCTCGACTGAGTCGTCGGCGGGCCGGAGGGCCCCGTGCTCGCGCTCGCTGTCCCTGGTGTCGCGGCTGCGCTGGGCGGCGAGCACGGCCTCGACGTCCTCGCCGGTCTCGGCGGCGCGCCGGCGCGCCCGCTCCTCGTCGCTTGCGGTCAGGAAGACCTTCAGCGGCGCCTCGGGGCTGACGACCGTGCCGATGTCGCGCCCCTCGGCGACGTAGTTGCCGGCGGCGATCAGCTGGCGCTGGCGGCCGACCATCGCGGCGCGCACCCGCGGGTGGACGGAGACGCGGGAGGCGGCGGCGGTGACGGCGGGGGTGCGGATTTCCCGGCTGACGTCGCGGGCGCCGAGCAGGACCCGCGGCCCGACGAGGTTGACCTCGAGTCCTTCGGCCAAGACGCCGAGCCCTTCGCCGTCGTCCAGCGACTCGCCCCTCTCCAGCGCCGCCAGCGCCACGCACCGGTACATCGCCCCGGAGTCGAGGTAGGTGAAGCCGATCTCGGCGGCTACGGCGCGAGCGACCGTGGACTTGCCGGCCCCGGCGGGCCCGTCGATCGCGATCACCATGGCCGCAGCGTATTTACTCGCTCGTTTCCACCATTGTGGGCGCTATAGGAACACAAAGGGTGGAAACGATGTTCAGGGCCGGAGGAGGGAGGCGAGGTCGGACTCGAAGCCCGGGTAGCTGACGGCGGCGGCGTCCATGCCGACCACCTCGACGCCGTCGCGTGAGGCCAGGCCGGCGACGGCGCCCAGCATCGCGATCCGGTGGTCGCCGTGGGACTCGACCGTGCCGCCCCGCAACCCGCCGGTCCCCTCGATGACCATCCCGTCCTCGGTGGGCTCGACCTTGCCCCCGAGCGCCCGCAGCGCCTCGGTCACGGTCGCGATCCGGTCGGACTCCTTGCGCCGCAGCTCCTCGGCGTCGCGGATGGTCGTCGTGCCCTCGGCGAAGCAGGCGGCGAGGGCGACCAGCGGCAGCTCGTCGATCGCCAACGGGATCTCGGCGCCGCCGACCTCGGTGGCTTGGAGGGAGGCGGAGCGGACGCGGAGGGTGGCCACAGGCTCGCCGCCGCTTTCGACTTCCTGATCACGCTCGATCTCGGCCCCCATCCGTTCGAGGATGGTCAGCAGACCGGTACGGGTGGGGTTGACCCCAACCTCAGAAAATTCCAACTCGCTCCCGGGAACGAGAACAGCGGCAACGAGGAAAAAGGCGGCCGAGGAGATGTCGGCGGGAACGAGGAGGCCCTCCGGCTCCAGGCACTCGACCGGCTGCACCACGACCGCTTCACCGTCGCGCTCGATCGAGGCGCCGGCGGCGGCGAGCATCTGCTCCGTGTGGTCGCGGCTGGGTAGGGGCTCGACCACTCGCGTCTCACCCTCGGCGAGGAGACCGGCGAAGAGCAGGCAGGACTTGACCTGGGCGGAGGCGATCGGCATCTCGTAGGTGATGCCGTTCAGCGGCGCGCCCTCGATCTCCAGCGGCGGCAGCTTGTCGTCGCGGGCGCTGAGATGAGCGCCCATTTCCCGTAGCGGCACCGCGATTCGGTCGACCGGACGGCGACGGATCGACTCGTCGCCATCGAGCCTCCACTCCTTCCCCACCTGCCCCGCCAGCCACCCGGGCAGCAGCCGCAGGAGAGTTCCCGCGTTACCGACGTCGATCTCGGCCGAGCGTGCGCCTTCCAGGCCGACGCCAGAAATCCGCGCGGTGAGACCAGGCGGATCAAGCGCTCCGTCTCCTGAATTCCGTTCCCAGCTCACATCCGCCCCAAGCTCTTTCACCGCCGCCAGCGTCGAGAGAGTGTCGGCACCATCCAGATAGCCATTGATGTGCGTCGGCTCATCCCCCTCCCCCATCGCCGCGATCAGCGCGGCGCGGTGGGAGATCGACTTGTCGGAGGGCGGGCGCAGGCGGCCGCGCAGGGGCCCGGAGGGATCGAAGCGGGTGCTGCTCATGGCGCGACCCTATCTACGACTCGTTGCCGTCGAGCACGCTGACCGTGTGGCCGAGGCCGCGGACCAGCTCCGCCGCCTTGGCGGCCTGCTCGTCGCCCCCGACCCAGAGGGAGACGGCGCCGGAGGTCATGTCGGGCGCCGGGTGCAGGGCCATGTCCTCGATGTTCACCCCGGCCTCCCCCAGCGCCAGCGCCAGCTCGGCGATCGTCCCCGGCCGGTTGGCGACGACGATCCGCAGCTCCCGCAGCGGCCCGCTCTCGGACTCGCCTTCGAGCAGGCGCCCGCGAGCCTCCCCGGCAGCCGCGTGCCAGGCGGCGAGCGCCTCGCGGTCGCCGGAGCGGATCAGCCGCGCGGCCTCCTGCAGGCGCTCGACGACGGAGTCGACCGACTCGGCGACCGCCTCGCGGTTGGCGGCGAAGATGTCGGCCCAGATCGCCGGGTTCGAGCCGGCGACGCGGGTCGCGTCGCGGAAGCTCGGCCCCACGTCCGGGAGCCGCTCGCTGTCCTGGGTCAGCGATTGCCCCGCCTCGGAGGCGAGGACGTT
>DASUQZ010000201.1:0-10749 GCA_036280335.1 Solirubrobacterales bacterium | reverse complement strand
ACGTCGGAGGCCTGGGTCTCGATGATCGGCAGCGCCGTCAGCGAGCCGCCTCCGAGCTCGTCGTTCAACTTCACCGCCCGCTCCAGGAGCCGCGAGTGCAGGTAGAAGACGTCACCCGGGTAGGCCTCGCGACCCGGCGGGCGCCGCAGCAGCAGCGACATCTGCCGGTAGGCGGACGCGTGTTTGGTGAGGTCGTCGTAGACGCAGAGGGCGGCTTTGCCGTTGTAGAGGAAGTGCTCGCCCATCGCGCAGCCGGCGTAGGGGGCGATGTACTTGATCGGGGCCGCCTCGTCGGCCGGGGCGGCGACGATGATCGTGTTCTCCATCGCCCCGTTTTCCTCCAGCGTCTCTTTCAGCTGGACGACGGTGGACATCCGCTGCCCGATCGCGACGTAGATGCAGATCAGGTCCTTGTCCTTGTTGTTGATGATCGTGTCGATCGCGATCGCGGTCTTGCCGGTCTGGCGGTCGCCGATGATCAGCTCTCGCTGGCCGCGGCCGATCGGGATCATCCCGTCGATCGACATCAGCCCGGTCTGGACGGGTTCCTCGACCGGCTGGCGCTGGACGACGCCGGGGGCTTTGAACTCGGCCGGGCGGGTCTCAGTCGTGGCGACCTCGCCGCGGTCGTCGAGCGGGCGGCCGAGAGGATCGACCATGCGGCCGAGCAGCTGCTCGCCGACCGGGATCTGCAGCAGGTGGCCGGTCCGCTTGACCGTGTCGCCCTCGACGATCTTGTCCCACTCGCCGAAGAGCACGGCGCCGACGTTGTCGGTCTCCAGGTTCAGCGCCAGGCCGGTGACTCCGTGGGGGAGGTCCAGCATCTCCAGCGCCATGCAGTTGTCGAGCCCGTGGATGCGGGCGATGCCGTCGGCGACGGACAGGACCGTGCCGACCTCGGTGAGGTCTGCGGAGTCGGTCTCTAGTCCCTCGATCCGCTCTCGCAGAATGCTTGCGATCTCGTCGGGCTTGATCTCCATCGGGTGCTCTATGCCTCCTTACGCCGCGGCTGCGACGCTCTTTCGAAGTTTCTCCAGGCGACTGCGGATGCTTGCGTCTAGGACCATGTTGCCGACCTGCAACACGATGCCGCCGAGGATGTCACCGTCGACCCTGCTCGAGAGGTCGACCTTCTCCCCGGTCTGGCGTTCGACCTCCTGGCCGATTTTGGCGACGACGGCCGGGTCCAGCTCAACGGCGCTGGTGACGGTGACGTCGATGCGGCGGTTCTCATGCTTCCAGAGCTCGTCGAGCTGGCGGCGGATGCGGAAGATCTCCGTCATCCGCTGCTTCTCGACGAGCAGCTCGAGGAAGTTGATCAGCTCGGGCTCGGCCCCGGAGATCGCCTTCGCGATCCCCTCTTTCTTCTCGGCGGACGAGAGGTACGGGCTGAAGAAGAAGACCTGCAGCTCGCGGTTGCGGTCGACGGCGTCGGCAAACTCGCCCAGCTGTTGCTGCAGCGCGTCCAGCTTGCCTTTGTCCCGGCCCACTTCGAAGAGGGCCTCCGCGTACACGCGCGCTGCGTCGGCCATCGGCTAGTTCTTCTCCGATCCGGAGAGGGCCGAGAAGTCGACCTCGCTGAGGGCCTCCTCGACGAGGCGTTTCTGGTCCTCGGTGCTGAGCGATTTGCGGGTGACCCGCTCGGTCGCGAGCACGGTGAGGTCGGCGACCTCCTGGCGGATCTGGTCGAGCGAGCGACGCGTCTCCGCCTCGATGTCGCGTTTGGCGGCGGAGACCAGCTCCTCGCGTTTCTCCTTGCCGGCGGCGGCAGCCTCGGCTTCCGCCGTGTCCGCCGCTTTGCGAGCACGGGCCATGATGTCGTCGGCCTGCTCCCGAGCCTCGGCGAGGCGGGCGCGGTACTCGGCGAGCAGCTCGTCCGATTCGCGACGCTGCCGTTCGGCGGCGTCGATCGACTCGCTGATCATCTTCGCGCGTTTGTCGAGCGCTTCCTGGATCTTCGGGAAGGCGACCTTGCTCAACACCCACATCGTGATCAGGAACAGCAGCAGGGTCCAGATCATCAGGCCGAGGCCCGGGCTGACCAGGAAGCTGCCACCGCTTTCCTCGCCGTGCGCCGCCTCGGCGGCGAGCGGAAGTATGTAGCCGAACAGCTCCATCGACCTAGGCGAGGAAGAACGCGATCAGGCCGAAGATGAAGGTGTAGAAGGCGACCGCCTCGGTCAGCGCGAAGCCGAGCCAGCGGATGCTTTCCAGTTCGCTTTTCATCTCCGGCTGGCGGGCGACCGACTCGATCTCCTTACCGAAGATGAAACCCACGCCGATACCGGCGCCGATCGAACCGAGTCCGGCACCGACGCCGAGAGCGATCGCTTTACCGGCGCTTTCCACCGCTTCGCTGTTGACTTCAGCGATCGGAAGGGAGGTGAGATCCATCGAGAGTTGCTCCTTTTTTAGTGAGAGGCGGAGGTCGCTCCGCCGATGTAGATAGCGCTAAGCGTCGAGAAGATGAATGCCTGCAGGGTCGCCACCAGCCCGACCTCGAAGATGAAGAAGGCGAAGGCGAGCGGGAAGGTGAGCGCCCCGAGGGCGGCGATCCCCAGCAGCACCGCCAGCCCGCCGCCCATGAAGAGCAGCAGCAGGTGGCCGGCGAGGATGTTCGCGAAAAGACGGACAGAGAGGGAGATCAGCCGCACGAAGTGGGAGATCACCTCGATCACGAAGATCGCGCCCTTGCCGACCGGGTGCATGTCCTCCAGGCCCGGGGGCAGCCAGCTCTTGAAGTACGGCAGGAAGCCCTGATGGCGGATGCCTTCGACGTGGTAGGAGAGCCAGACCACCAGCGTCAGCACCAGCGGGATGGCGATGTTGGCGGTGGCGGCGTAGATCGCGAAAGCCGGGATCTCGAGCCCGAAGACGTCGACCGGGTGCTCGGTGTTGATCGGCAACGGCAGGAAGCCGAGCATGTTCGAGAACCAGATCCAGAAGAACAGCGCGGCGATGAAGGGGAACCAGCGGGAGGCGGTTTTGCCCTGCAGGCTGCCGCCGGTGATCGTGTTCTTGGTCAGGTCGTAGGCCATCTCGACGGCCGCCTGGACGCGGTTCGGCCGGTCGACCATCCGTTTCGAGATCCAGACCATCGTGAGGATGGTCAGGACGCTGGCGAGGAAGAGGTAGAGGACTCCCTTGTTGATGCTGAAGTCGATCCCGGCGAGTTCGATCGAGACCCAGGGCTCGAGTTTGAACTCGTTCTGGGGTTTGAAGGCTTCGTTCTTGCCGTCGCTGCCGAAGATCAGCAGCAGCAGGACGGCGGCGGCGAGGTAGATGCCGAGGCCGATGAAGACCTTCGCCTTGGTGCTCAGGCCGCCGGGCTCGCGGCCGCGCTGGGGCATCTGTGCGGTTGCCGCCTCCATCGCCTACGCCACCCCCTGCCCCTCGGGCTGGTCGTGGAAAAGAGCGGCGAGCCCCTGCGCGGCGAAGGAGATCGTGAACAGCGCCAGCAGCAGCAGCGCGGCGGCGAGACCCGCCTCGCGTTCGGCGACGCCGACCAGCAGGGCGGCGGTGACCATCAGCCAGACGCGGCCGAGGCCGCTGCCGGCGACGATGCCCATCGCCTTCTGGCGGTTGCCGCGGGCGAGTTCCTGGACCATGCGGCGCTGGGCCAGCACCTGGACCCCCCGCTGCACGAGCCAGACCCCGGCCGCGACCGCGTATCCGAGCAGCGAAAACCCGCCGAGCAGGAAGACTGCCAGCGCGAGGACCAGCGCAAGGAGATCGACGTACTTGGGAGGAGACATAAACAGGAAAAAGA
This sequence comes from Solirubrobacterales bacterium, assembly GCA_036280335.1. Taxonomy (GTDB): domain Bacteria; phylum Actinomycetota; class Thermoleophilia; order Solirubrobacterales; family 70-9; genus VAYN01. The sequence goes on along the minus strand of DASUQZ010000201.1, from coordinate 6,980 downwards.
AGGAAATACGCCCGGCTCGGGGCAGAGCGGGCGCACCGGCGACTATATAGAAGCAGGCCCGCGAACGGCTTTGTGAAGCCACTTCGTGAGGGTTGCCACTACCTTCGGCAGCCTCCTATTTGATCGCTTCGAACTCGCCGGTCTCCGGGTCGACGGCGGGGAAGGAGCCGGTTTCGAGCTCCTGCTCCACCGCCACGTTGACCTCCTGCACCTCCGGCTCCGGGGCGCCGGCCTGGCGCCGCAGGGTGACCAGCTGCCGCAGGCGGGTCTGGCGCAGCTTGAGGATCTCCAGGACCGAGACGAGGTAGACGCTGGCCGCGAGGGCGAGGACGCCGAAGAAGGCCATCACGCCGCTCCAGAGCGGGTCGAAGTTGCCGTGGTCGTCGCTGTAGGGGACGAAGCGCAGGGCCAGCGCCAGCGCCGCCATCGCCAGGGTCCACCCGTAGAGATAGAGCAGCGTGCGCCGCTGCGAGAAGCCGATGTCGGCCATCCGGTGGTGGAAGTGCCAGCGGTCGGCTTTGTAGATCGGCCGCCGGTATTTGAGCCGCTTGGCGACGACGAAGCCGGTGTCGAGGATCGGCACGGCGAGGATGATCAGCGGCAGGAACAGGGCGATCACCGCGTTGGTCTTCAGCGCCCCCTGGACGGCCACCGCCCCCAGCAGGTACCCGAGCAGGTTGGAGCCGGTGTCGCCCATGAAGGTGCTGGCAGGCGGGAAGCCGTAGCGGAGGAAGCCGAGGGCGCCGCCGGCGGTGAGGGCGGCGAGGACGCCGGCGGCGGTGCGGTCGAGCGAGAGGGCGATCGTCGCCAGGGTGATCCCCGAGATCACCGCCACCCCGGCGGCGAGCCCGTCGACCCCGTCGATCAGGTTGATCACGTTGATCACGGCGACGATCCCGAGCACGGTGCCGACGTCGCCGAGGTGGACGACGCCGCCGCCGGGGAGCGTCAGCAGGTCGACCGTCCCCGGCGTCAGCCGCCCGAAGAAGGGGAAGGTGAAGTTGTCGACCGTCACCCCCGCCGAGACCGGGATCACCACCGCGACGACCTGGCCGAGCAGCTTGACCGGGGCGGGCAGGTCGAAGATGTCGTCGAGGACGCCGACCCAGGCGATCGCCACCGCGCCGAAGAGGATCGCGTGGCTTTCGGTGTCGTTTGGCAGCCAGATCAGCCCGGCGACGAGGACGCCGCCGAGGATCCCGAGCCCGCCGAGCTTCGCGGTCGGGGTGACGTGCAGGGAGCGCTCGTTGGGCTGGTCGATCGCGCCGACCCGCACCGCCAGCCGCTTCGTCAGCGGCACCAGCAGCAGGGCGAGCAGGGCGGCGACCAGGAAGGCGAGGAGCGCGTCCGTGTCAGTTGGCATAGCGGTCGAACCAGAGGGTAAGCGCCATCAGCCCCCAGATCTGCCGGCTGAGGTCCTCGCGGCCGGAGACGTGGCGGTCGACGACGGGGGTGACGGCGGCCGGGTCGAGCAGGCCCTGGCGCTCGATCGCGCCCGGCGCCAGCACCTCGCGCGCGAACGGCTCGAGCGGCCCGCGCAGCCAGGCGGCGAGCGGGATCGAGAAGCCCTGCTTGCGGCCGTGGACGATCTCCTTCGGCAGCAGCGGCTCCAGCGCCTGGCGCAGCAGCCGCTTCTTCGCGAAGCCGCGCACTTTCAGCCGCGTCGGCAGCGCGAACGCGAACTCGGCCACCTTCTGGTCGAGGAAGGGGACGCGCAGCTCCAGGGAGTGGGCCATGCTGAGGCGGTCGGTCTTGACCAGCAGGTCGTCGACGAGGTAGATGCCGAGGTCGACGTCCTGCATCCGCGCCAGCGGCTCGGCGCCGGCGGTCTCCGCGTAGCGGGCGCGGTAGAGGTCGACCGGGTCCCAGCTCGAGGCCCCCGGCCCGGCCAGCTCGGCCCGCGCCTGCGGCGAGAAGATCTCCTTCCAGGCGTGGTGGCGCTCCAGCGGTGGCAGCGCCGCGGCGCGGGCGAAGCGCTTGGCTTTGTAGTCGAAGCCGACGCGCTCGTGGCGGCTCGGCAGCGCCTCGGCCAGCGGCCGCGCCAGCGGCGCGAGGCGGCCGACGCGGCGGGCGAGGAGGTCGGCGACGTAGGTGTAGTAGCCGCCGAAGAGCTCGTCCCCTCCCTCGCCGGAGAGGGCGGTCTTGACGTGACCCGCCGCCAGCTCGGAGACGAGGTAGGTGGGCAGCGCCGAGGAGTCGCCGAAGGGCTCGTCGAAGGCCTCGACCAGCTTCGGCAGCAGCTCGACCGCGTCGGGGCGCAGGATCAGCTCGTGGTGGTCGGTGCCGTAGCGCTCGGCGACGAGGCGGGCGCGGGAGAGCTCGTCGAAGCCGGCCTCCTCGAAGCCGATCGAGAAGGTCCGCAGGGGTTCGTCGACATGCCGCGATGCGAGCGCCGCCAGGCCGCCCGAGTCGACGCCGCCGGAGAGCAGGACGCCGACCGGGACGTCGGCGACGAGGTGGGCGCGGACGCTGTCCTCCAGGACCTCGCGGAGCTCCGCCGCCAGCTCGTCGGCCGATCCGGGCCGCGGCCCCTCCCCCGGCACCGGCCCCGGCCGCGCGTAGCGCCGCTGCTCGATCTCTCCCTCCTCCCAGGTCAGCAGGTGTCCCGGGGGCAGCTTGCGCGCCTCGGCGAAGATCGTCAGCGGCGCCGGGATCGAGTTGAAGGCCAGGTAGGCGCTGACGGCCTTCGGGTCGATCTCGCGCGAGAACCCGGGCTGCTCGAGCATCGCCTTCAGCTCCGAGGCGAAGGAGAGGGAGCCGTCGACGTGGCGGTAGTAGAGCGGCTTGATCCCGAAGCGGTCGCGGGCGAGCAGCAGGCGGCGACGGCGCTTGTCCCAGAGGGCGATCGCGAACATCCCGCGCAGGCGCTCGACGAAGGAGTCGCCGTGCTCCTCGTAGAGGTGGACGAGGATCTCGGTGTCGCAGTCGGTGGCGAAGCGGTGGCCGCGGCCCTCGAGCTCGCGCTTCAGCTCGCGGTAGTTGTAGATCTCGCCGTTCTGGACCACGACACAGGAACCGTCCTCGTTGGCGATCGGCTGGTGGCCGCCGTCGAGGTCGATGATCGAGAGGCGCCGCGCCGCCAGCGCCACCGGCCCCTCGTGGAAGAGGCCGTCGTCGTCGGGGCCCCGGTGGACGATCCGGCCGCTCATCCGCGCCACCGCCTCCACGTCCGCCCCCTCGGGGCCGACGATTCCACATATCCCGCACATGGCGGCAGTCTCGCAGCCGAGTCTGTCCTAACCCGCGCATATGGCGGGTTGAGACGGTTTCGCGATCGAGCTTTAGCCGGAGGCGGGGCCGCGGCCGGCCACCTTCGCCACCGTCGCCAGCAGCACCTGGACGTAGAGAGAGACCGAGCGGTCGGCGATGTACTCCATGTCGTGGGCGAGCTTGTCGGCCCAGGTCTCCTCGCGGGTGATCCGGGTCTGGGCGAAGCCGGTGACGCCGGGGCGGACGACCAGCCGCTGCCAGTACTGCGGGATCTCCCGGCAGAGCTCCGCGTAGAAGGTCGGGCGGATCGGGCGCGGGCCGACCACCGACATGTCGCCGCGCAGCACGTTCCACAGCTGCGGCACCTCGTCGAGGTGGGTCTTGCGCAGGACGCCGCCGATCCGGGTCCGCTCTTCCTCGGTCCGCCGCGTCAGCTCCTCGCCGTAGTAGGGGCCCAGCCGCGTTTCGGCGTCGGGCTTGAGGGTGCGGAACTTGTACATCCAGAAGAGGTGGCCGGCCTTGCCGACGCGGGCGCCGCGGTAGAGGACCGGGCGGCCGGAGTCGATCGCGATCACCAGCGCGACCAGCGCCAGCAGCGGCGAGAGGACCAGCAGGATCGAGGCCGAGATGAGGATGTCGAGCCCCCGCAGGACCGGGTCGATCGGGCGGGGGTCCCCTTCGCTCGCGGGCGCGACGAGTTCTTCGAGGCCGGGTTCGGCCTCGGGAAGCTCGCTCAGGAAGGCGTTACGGGATGAGGCTCGTCGCGCAATGGTGAGGCTCCGACGGTACCGAGGATCGTCTCCACCAGCAGGGCGGGGTTGCGCTTTGTCGGCGCTGCCTCCGCGGTTCTCTTTTGCAGCTCCACCGCCCGCGAGTCGGTCAGCGGGCGCAGGCGGCCCGACTTGATCAGCGCTTCGTCGACGCCGCCGAGACGGCCGCCGTAGGTGGTGTAGACGGGGGTGCCGAGGGCAGCCGCCTCGCGGTTCATCGTCCCCCCGGCCGAGACGACGAGGTCGGCGAGGGCGACGAGGCTCTGCGCCTCGACGGCGCCCGGCGGGACGATCACCGAGGGCAGCCCGAGGCCGGTGATGAACTCGCGCTGCGCCTGAGTCCGCGGCAGGACCACGGCATGCACTCCTTCGTCGCGGCCGAGGCGGTCGAGGACCTTGGGGAAGAGCGGGTTCGACTTGCGGTGGTAGAGGGAGACGTCGGGCGGCGGGCGGACGATCACCACCACCCGCTTCTCGTCGACCCCGAGGCGGCGCAGCGCCTCCTGATCGGGCTCGAAGTCGTAGAGGTAGTACTCCTCCTTCAAGCCCGGATAGGGGAAGTACTTCTCGGCGGTGACGCCGAACCGGCGCAGGCGCTCCAGCGGCACCGAGTCGGGGAACATCACCCGCTTGGCGAGGCGGCAGCCGATCCGGTGCTGGGTCACCGCGTACTCGTAGTCGTGCATGTTCGCCTCGGGCACCCCGAGCGCCTTGGCGGCGATCGCGAGGTCGTTGGAGCCGTGGGCCAGGGCGAGGTCGAAGCCGCGGCCGCGGCCGAACCTTAGCATCCCGGCGGTGCGGGCGGCGAGGCTCGAGGCCTTGCGCAGGCGGGAGGCGCCGCCGTGGCGCCCGATCGGCGTGTGCGGGATCCCGTGCAGCTCGAGCAGCTGCTGGGTCTGCGCGTAGTCGCGCGAGGTGATCTCGACCGCGTGGCCTTCGGCTTCGAGGCGCTCGATGATCGGCCGCAGCACGAGGACGTGCGCGGGCGCACTCATGTCGACCCAGACCTTCAAGGGGCTAAACGGTCGCAGCCAGCTCGGCGTAGAGCGGGAAGCGGTCCATCAGAGCCGCCGTCCTCTCCGCCAGCGCGCCCTTCTGCGACTCGAAGTCGGGGCCGAGGGCGGCGACGATCACCTCGGCGATCTCGGCCATCTCCTCCTCGCCCATGCCGCGCGTGGTCAGCGCCGGGGTGCCGATGCGCAGGCCGGAGGGGTTCATCGGCGGCCGCTCGTCGAAGGGGATCGCGTTGCGGTTGACGGTGATCCCGACCTCCTCCAGCCGGTCCTCCCCGGTCTGGCCGTCGAGCCCGGTCGGGGTGAGGTCGACGAGGACGAGGTGGACGTCGGTGCCGCCGGTGATGACCGGGACGCCGCCGGCTTCGAGCCCGGCCGCGAACGCCTTCGCGTTGGCGATCGTCTGCCGCTGCCGCTGCCGGAACTGCTCGCTGGAGGCGATGTGGAGGGCGACGGCCTTGGCGGCGATCGTGTGCATCAGCGGGCCGCCCTGCTGGCCGGGGAAGATCGCTTTGTCGATCGCTTTCGCGTGCTCCTCGCGGCAGAGGATCATGCCGCTGCGCGGGCCGGCCAGGGTCTTGTGGATCGTCGTCGTGACGACGTCGGCGTGCTCGACCGGGTTGGGGTGCTCGCCGGCGGCGACGAGCCCGGCGAAGTGGGCCATGTCGACCATCAGCTTCGCCCCCACCGAGTCGGCGATCTCGCGGAAGGCGGCGAAGTCGAGGTGCCGCGGGTAGGCGGACCAGCCGGCGACGATCAGGGCGGGCCGGTGCTCCCGGGCGAGCCGCTCGACCTCCTCCATGTCGACGCGGTAGTCGTCGCGGCTGACGTGGTAGGGCACCGGGTTGTAGAGCTTGCCGCTGACGTTGATCTTCATCCCGTGGCTGAGGTGGCCGCCGTGGTCGAGGGCGAGGCCGAGGAAGGTGTCGCCGGGCTCGAGCAGGGCCATGTAGACGGCGTTGTTCGCCTGCGCGCCGGCGTGCGGCTGGACGTTCGCGTGCTCGGCCCCGAACAGCGCCTTCGCCCGGTCGATCGCCAGCTGCTCGGCGACGTCGACCTCCTCGCAGCCGCCGTAGTAGCGGCGGCCGGGATAGCCCTCGGCGTACTTGTTGGTCAGCACCGAGCCGACCGCGTCGAGCACCGCCTGCGGCACGAAGTTCTCCGAGGCGATCATCTCCAGCGTCCGCTGCTGGCGCCTCAGCTCGGCGTCGAGGACCGCGGCGATCTCGGGATCGACCTCGGCCAGCGGCGCGTTTTGGAAGTTTTCGGGAAGCTCGGCGATGGTCGGGCGACCATAGCAACGGGCATGGATATTCTGGCGCTGGTGAGAGCCCGCCTCCTCCTCGCTCCGCTCGCCGCTGTGCTGGCTCTGGCGCTGCCCGCCACCGCGGCGGCAGCGCCGATCGAGAACCCCTGCATCGGCCCCGGGTCCCAGAGGCTGCTCTGCCCCAACCTGAAGATCGCCCCGCCCAGCGAGATCTACCCCCAGTACGTCGGCGACAGCGTGCTGCTGCGGGCGACTAGCGACGTCCAGAGCCGGGGTCTCGGCCCGATGGAGCTGCGTGGCCGCCGCGACGGCCCGCGCAGCATGAAGACCAACCAGCGCATATACAGGAAGGGCGGCGGCCACATCACCGTGCCCAGCGGCGCGAAGCTGCGCTTCACCTACGTCGGCACCTACTTCGGCGGCTCCTACTGGAAGGTCCACCAGCTGGCGACCTTCGAGTTGCTCCGCGTCCGCCCCGACGGCGCGGTCGGCGACGTCGTCCGCACCAGCCCCAAGCTCAACTACTGCCTGCGCGACCTGACCCGCACCCGCGCCGGGCGCCGCTCGCCGCCGCGCCGGGTCTACCCCGGCTGCAACCAGAACCCCCACCGCGACCGGGTCGCCCTGGGGACCTCGGTCGGCTGGTCGGACATCTACCCGGCCGCCTACCACCAGCAATGGATCGACGTGGCCGGCCTGCGCGGCTGCTTCGTCTACCGG
>DASUQZ010000200.1:0-4477 GCA_036280335.1 Solirubrobacterales bacterium | reverse complement strand
CCGCGAGCTCCTCGACCGGGATGCGCCGCTCGCCGCCGCCGGCGTCGATCACCGCGACCTCCTTGGCGCCGAGGTCGAGCAGCGCCTCCAGCGCCGCCCCCGCCCGCCGCTTCGCCCGCGCCTCGAAGTAGCGGCCGGCGAGGATGAAGGTGGTGACGACCGCCGCCACCTCCAGGTAGATCTCTTCCGATCCGGCACCTCGCTCGGTGACCAGCTCGAAGGGCATCGTCATCCCCGGCGTGCCGGCGTCGAGGAAGAAGAGGGCGACCAGGGACCAGCCGAGGGCGGCGAGGGTGCCGACCGAGATCAGCGTGTCCATCGTCGCGGCGCCGTGGCGCAGGTTCTGCCAGGCGGCCTTGTGGAAGGGCCAGCCGCCCCAGATCACGACCGGCGCCGCCAGCTGCAGCGAGAGCCACTGCCAGTTGCGGAACTGCAGCGGCTCGATCATCGCCAGCAGCAGCACCGGCAGCGAGAGGGCCGCGGAGACGATGAGGCGGCGGCGCAGGTCATCGGCGGGGTCGTGCTCGCGCGCCTCGTCCGCCTCCTCGCCGGCGGGCGCCGGCAGCGAGGCCGAGTAGCCGACCTTCTCGACGGCACCGACCAGCTCCTCCGGCGCCACCTGGCCGGGGTCGAAGCTGACGCTCGCCCGCTCGGTCGCGAAGTTGACCGTCGCCTCGACGCCCTCGAGCCGGTTGAGGCTCTTCTCGATCCGACCGGCGCAGGAGGAGCAGGTCATCCCCTCGATCGGCAGCTCGAGCCGCTTCTCCTGCGGCTGCTCGACGGCCTGGCTCATCGCGGCACCTCCACCGTGTACTCGACCGTCCGCACCTTGCCCTCGTGCTTGAACTGGAGGTAGAGGCGGTAGCGGCCGGCGGTCGGGAAGGTCGCGGCGAAGGCGATCTCGTCGGCGCCGGCTTCGTGCCCGTGCGCCGCCTCCTCGCCGTGCCCGTGCCCGCCCCCGGCTTCCTCGGGGTGCACGTGGAGGAAGGCGAGGTCGCCTTCGCGCAGCGCCACCAGGTGGCCCTTGGCGCCGAGGTAGGGCTCGAGGCCGTGGACCGCGTGGCCGCCCTCGCTGACGGCGAAGGTCAGTGAGGCGGGCTCGCCGGCGCGCGGCTCCCCGGCCCGCAGGCGGACGTCGAAGCCGTCGCTGGAGTCGAGCGGCTGCGCCGGCGGGAACGGCCGCGACTCGAACTCGCCGCCGGAGACGAAGAGGTCGACGGCAAGGGTGTGCTGCTCGCCGCCGGCCGAGAAGTCGGCGAAGGCGCGGTAGACGCCCGGCTCCGCGAACGCGACCGGGTGCGCCCAGTTCCCCTCGGCGTCCATCTCGGGATGGAGGTGGCGGAACTCGGCGCCGTCGCGGCGCACCACGATCAGGTGCATGCGGCGCTCGTGCAGCTCGTCGAAGTCGGTGACCGGACGGCCGTCCGGCCCCTCGATGGAGAAGCGCAGCACGGTCGGCTCGCCGCGCTCCATCTGCGTGGTGGGCAGGCGCAGCGTGTAGCCGCCCTCCGCGATCCCGAGGCCCGCCGGGGTCTGGGCGGTCTCATTCGTCTGATTTGCGGTGTGGGTCTCCATGGTCTCCTCGTTTCCCTCGCTCATCTCGATGCCGTGGTCGGCCTCGCTCTCGGTCTCAGCGGGCTCGAAGGTCGAGCCGATGACCGCGGCCGCGCCGAAGACGACGAGCAACCCGGCCGCGAAGAGAGCGATCTTCCGGGCGGCGCTCATGCCGGCTCCGGCTCGTAGCCGGCCTCCCTGATCGCCCCTTCGACCGGGGCGACGTCCACGCCGTCTCCGCCGACCTCGACCAGCTTGCTCTCCAAGTCGACGTCGACGTCGGTGACGCCGGGAAGGCCGCGGACGGCAGCGGAGATCGACGCCACGCAATGGCCACAGCTCATCTCCGGCACTCGAAAGGTCAGTCTGCTCATCTCGGCCTCCTTGAAATACGGGTGGGGGGTATCTGCGGGCACTGTATCACAGATACCCAGAGGGGGTATACTCTGAGGAGCGTGGTCGAGCTTGACGTGTATAGCGCGCCCGACCACACCCCCGACCAGAGAGGACCAGAGATGGCCGAGACCCACGACCACCCCGGCTACATCGAGAACAAGGAGAAGGTCAAGAACCGCCTGCGCCGGATCAGCGGCCAGATCGGCGGCATCGAACGGATGGTGGACGAGGAGCGCTACTGCATCGACATCCTCACCCAGATCTCCGCCGCCCAGGCCGCGATCGACAAGGTCGCCCTCGCCCTCCTCGACGAACACACCCGCCACTGCGTCGTCGGTGCCGAGACCCCCGAGGCGCGCGTGGAGAAGACCGAGGAGATGATGGAGGCGGTCGGCCGGCTGCTGAAAAGCCGCTGAGGCCTGTTTTTGACGTAAATTAGCTATTTTTGGGCTGAAATAGCTGATTTGTGCGATTATTAGCGGATGCAGAGCTTTGTCGATGTCGACAGGACCTTCTCCGGGCAGCCTCGTGAGCTGGGCTCCCTGCTCTCTCGCATCGACACGGGCAGAGGGCGGGAGCAGCTGTTCCAGGACCAGCTGCCAGAACTGCTGAGCCGGCTGGCCGAGGACGCGCGGGTCGCCTCGATCACGGCCTCCAACGCCATCGAGGGGGTGATCGTCGAGAACGACCGCGCCGAGCTGCTGGCCGAGGGATCCCGGCGCTACCGCAACCGCAACGAGCGTGAGTTCGCCGGCTACCGCGACGCGACCGACGAGCTGATCCGGGCCGGCACCGCCGAGCCGCTCACCCTCCCGTTCGTCCTCCACCTCCACCGTCTGCTGTTCTCGCATTCCGGCGGGCGCGGCGGGCATCTCAAGTCAGACCAGAACCTGATCGTCTCCTACGGGGAGGGTCGCCGCGAGGTCATCTTCGAGCCCACTCCCCCCCACCAGACCGAGTTCCAGCTGAACGAGCTGCTGGTCCGCTACGAAGCCGCCCAGGCCGACCACCTCGCCCACCCCCTGATCCTGATCGGCGCCTTCGTCCTCGACTTCCTCGCGATCCACCCGGTTGCCGACGGCAACGGCCGCCTGGCCCGCCTGCTGACGATGCACGAGCTGCTCGCGCACGAATACGGCATCGCGCGCTACGTCAGCGTCGAGCAACGCATCTACGAATCGAAACACGCCTACTACGCCGCTCTGTACGAATCGCAACGCGGCTGGCATCAGAGCGACCATGTGATCTGGCCCTGGATCAGCTACCTGATCCGGATCCTGGCCTCGGCCTACGGCGACTTCGAGGAGCGGGTTTCCTCGGCCCGATCGCAGTTCGGCAACAAGCGTGAGCGGGTTCGGGAATACATCCTCGAGCATGCACCTGAGACCTTCCGCCGCCGCGACATCGAGCGCGCGCTGCCGGGAATCAGCGAGGCGACCGTGAGGCTCGTCCTCGGGGAACTCCGGACCGAGGGCAGCATCGCCTCCGAAGGAGCGGGCCGCGGGTCCCGCTGGCGACGGCTCTAGCCCTTCGACGCTCCTGCTCCTGACAGTTCGGTTTCTTTATTACTGAAATATTCTCCGATGAATGGCCGAGCACGACCGACCGGAGACCCTGGAGGACCTCGAGTTCGAGCGTCAGGAGATGGTCAACTGGTTCAGCCTCCGCGTCCTCGTCATCTCCGCCCTCCGCGTCGTCCTCTCCAGCCTCTTCGGCCAGTACGCCGACAAGCGTGACTTCCAGGCGGCCCTCGACCCGCACCCCGGGCCGCCCTGCTCCTACGGCCCGGCCGACGAGGTGGACGGAGCGCTGTGGCTCGACTTCGTCGCCGATCTCGGCGACGGCTTCGACTCGACCTATGCGATCGCCGGCCTGCTCGCCCGGCCCCGGCTGGAGCTGAGCGCTGGCGAGGGCTGGTCCTACGAGCTCCCGCGGGGTCGGGCGCTGGTGATGGGCGGCGACGAGGTCTACCCCGTCGCCACCCGGGAGGAGTACGAGAACCGCTTCCGCGGCCCCTACGAAATGGCCTTCCCGGAAAGCACCGGCTCCGCCCCCGACCTCTTCGCCATCCCCGGCAACCACGACTGGTACGACGGGCTGACGAACTTCCTGCGGTTCCTCTGCGCCGAACGGGAAATCGGCGGCTGGCAAACGAAGCAGAGCCGCAGCTACTTCGCGCTGCAGCTGCCGCACCGCTGGTGGCTGCTGGCGATCGACATCCAGCTCGACACCTACATCGACGAACCCCAGCTGGAGTACTTCAAGGGCATCGGCCTGCAGAAGGGCGACCGGGTCATCCTCGTCACCGGCAAGCCCAGCTGGCTCAAGGTCAAGCCGGGCCACGTCCCCGACTCCTACAAGAACCTCCAGTACTTCACAAGCGAGGTCGTCGCCGCGGCGGAGGCCGAGGTCCGCGTCACCCTGACCGGAGACCTCCATCACTACTGCCGTTTCCGCGCGGAGGACGGCGGGCAGGACCTCGTCACCTCCGGCGGCGGCGGCGCCTACTTGTTCCCCACCCACACCA
>DASUQZ010000199.1:0-3465 GCA_036280335.1 Solirubrobacterales bacterium | reverse complement strand
CTACTGGTTCCCGAAGGTGACGGGCCGGCTGCTGGACGAGCGGCTGGCGAAGGCAACTTTCGCGCTGCTGTTCGTCGGCGCTCTGGCGACCTTCATCCCGATGTTCTTCCTCGGCAGCCAGGGGATGGCGCGGCGGGTCGCCGACTACCTGCCACTGCACGACTGGACGACGCTGAACACGATCTCGACGATCGGCGCCTTCACGATCTTCCTCGGCGTCCTCGTCTTCCTCTTCAACGTGATGCGCTCGCTGCGGCTGGGGGCGCTGGCGGGCCCCGACCCCTGGGAGGGTCAGACGCTGGAGTGGGCGACGAGCTCGCCGCCGCCGCGCCACAACTTCGAGTCGCTGCCGCCGATCCGCTCCCACACGCCGCTGCTCGACCTGCGCGAGGAGGGGCGATGAGATCGCCGGCCTTCAAGCCCCTGGCGATCTGGGGCACCTTCCTCACGGTCCTCACCCTCATCGGGGTCCTCTTCTTCAGTACCGGGGTCCCGGTCCCGGCGCTGCTCGGCGGCGGCGCGGCCTTCATCCTCGTGCTGGCCCTGGGGCTCGCCATCAGCCGCCGCTCGGTTCAGGTCTCCGGCGGCGGCGCCGATCCCGACAGCAGTCCGGCGACGGTCTGGCTGGCACTCTCGCTGGCGCTGACCGCTCTGGGGGCGCCGCTCGGCCCCTGGCTCGTCTTCATCGGCGGCGGCATGAGCCTGGTTGGCGTCGCGGGAGTCGTCCGTGAGCTGCGGGCGCAGCGGGAGGCCGAGCGATGACTCCCCGGCGCGGTGCGTTCCTCCTCGCGGGATGGCTCGTCGTCGGCGTCGCGATCTCGCCGCCGCTCGACGCCGCCGCCGAGACGCGGCTGCCGTGGCACATGGTCCAGCACGGGCTCCTCCTCGCGGTGGCTCCGCCGCTCCTGGTCCTGGGAGAACCGGTTCGAGTCGTCCTCGACCTCCTCCCCGCAGGCGGCGCCCGCAGGCTCCTGGCGACGCTGCGACGGCGGCCGCTCTCGCTGCTTCTGCAGCCGGCGGTCGCGCTCTCCGTCTTCTTCGCCTTCGTCCTCGCCACTCACCTGCCGGTCGTCTTCGACGCCGCGAACGCCGCCGGCCCGCTGCACGGGCTCGAGCACGTCTCCTACCTCTTCGCGGGCCTGCTCCTCTGGTCGGCGGCGCTGGGGGCCGATCCGACCGCGCGGCCGCTCTCGCTCTTTGGCGTCACCGGCCTGCTGACCGCGGCGATGGTGCCGATGCTGGCGGTCGGCGTCGCCCTCGACAGCGCCTCCGCCGCCGTCTACGCCGGTTATCCCGCCGCCGAACAGGGAGCGGGCGCGACGGCGATGTGGGCGGGAGACCTCCCCTTCATCGCCGCCCTCGTCCTCGCCGGCTGGGCCGCGGTGCGCCGCGAAGAGCGCGCCCAGCGCCTGCGCGAACGGGCCGGGGGTGCGGCATGAGGCGCTTGCGGCTGCTGCTGGTCGCCCTCCTGATGGCGGGGGCGGTCGCCTCGGCGGCGATGGAGACCCATGCCGCGCCGGAGCAGGAATCCGAAGGGCGGCGCCTCTTCGTCCAGGGGTGCTCCTCATGCCACGGCTTCGACGCTGGAGGCGTCGAGGGCAAGGGTCCCTCGCTCATTGGGGCCGGCGCCGGCGCTGCCGACTTCTACCTGCGGACCGGGCGGATGCCGCTCGACCGGCCCGACCAGGAGCCGGTGCGATCCGACTCCCCCTACAGCGAGGAGCAGATCGAAGCCCTCGTCGCCTACGTCGGCGGCCTCGGCGGCCCGTCCATCCCCGCGGTCCATCCGGAGGAAGGCGACCTCGCCGAAGGACAGAGGCTGTTCACCGACCACTGCGCCGGCTGCCATCAGGTCGTCGCCCAGGGCGGGATGGTCCCCGACGCGGTGGTCCCCGACCTCGGCGCCTCGAGCGCTCTCGACGTCGCCGAGGCGGTGCACGTCGGCCCCTACGTGATGCCGAAGTTCGACCACCTCGACCAGAGCGAAATCGACGACATCGCCCGCTACGTGGAATACACCCACGATCCCGAAGACCGGGGCGGCTGGGGGCTCGGCCACATCGGCCCGATCCCGGAGGGGATGGTCGCCTGGCTGCTGGCCGGGGCCGCGCTGCTGCTGGCGATCCGGCTGATCGGGGAGAGGAAGACGCGATGAGCCGCGGCGGCATCTTCGCCCGCCTCGTCGCCGCGCTCGGCGGCCTGCGCAGCCTCCGTCGTTTCCACCCTTCGCCTCGCCATAGCGAGGACAATGGTGGAAACGGTGAAGCCGTGGGTCTGGCTGAAGAGGTGCCGCCGCCTGAGCTGGACGAAAGCTCCGATCCGCGGGCCGAGCTGGTCGTCGCCCTGCTGCTCTTCGCCGCCGCGCTCGGCTTCGGCGGCTTCGTCGTCTTCTACGTCGTCTTCGACGACACCCAGCTGCTCGGCCTCTGCGTCGGCCTCGGGCTCATCCTCGCCGGCATCGCCTCCGCCCTCGCCGGCAAGCGGGTCGTGATCCGGGAGAAATCGACCGAGCCCTACAAGGACTACGGCGACCGTCGCGAACAGCAGGAAGTCCAGAACCACCTGGTGGAGGGCAAGGTCGGCGTCACCCGCCGCAAGCTCCTCTTCTCCTCGCTGGCGGTGGTCGGGGCGGCGCTGGGAGCGGCGGCGCTGGCGCCGCTCGCCTCGCTGGGACCGCGGATCGGGGAGAAGGTCTACGAGACCCCCTGGGGCACCGGTAAGCGGGTGGTCGACGAGAACGGGGCGGCGATCACCCTCGACAGCCTCGGCCCGGGGGAGTTCGTCACCGCCTTTCCCGAGGGCGCGAAACTGGACGAGCTCGGCGCGCCGGTGATCGTCGTGCGCCTCGACGAAGCCGAGCTGGAACTGCCGCGCGATCGCGCCGACTCGGCCCCGGCGGGCTATGTCGCCTACTCGAAGATCTGCACCCACGCCGGCTGCGCCGTCTCGATGCTGCGCTACCCGAAGTTCGAGCCGACCCAGCCGGGGCCGGCGCTGGTCTGCCCCTGCCACTACTCGACCTTCAACCCCGCCGACGGCGGCTCGGTCGAGTTCGGCCCCGCCGGGCGACCGCTGCCGCAGCTGCCCCTGCGGGCCGCCCCGGATGGGACCCTCGAGGCGGCCGGCGGCTTCTACGAACCGATCGGCCCCTCCTACGGCGGCATCCGCGAAGACCCCGGCGAGCGGAGCCCGTTGTGATCCGCCGCCTCGTCGCCGCCCTCGACGAGCGCCTCGGTGTCGCCTCGCCACTGCGGAAAACCCTGCGCTACGTCTTCCCCGACCACTGGACGTTCATGCTCGGCGAGATCGCGATGTACTGCTTCGTCGTCCTCGTCGCGACCGGGATCTTCCTCACCTTCTACTACGTCCCCAGCGACTCCACCGTCCACTACCAGGGCAGCTACCTGCCGCTGCAGGGGACGGCGATGAGCGGCGCCTACGAGTCGGTCCTGAAGCTCTCCTTCG
>DASUQZ010000198.1:0-2463 GCA_036280335.1 Solirubrobacterales bacterium | reverse complement strand
GGGGACCCCGGGCGGAGGAGCTTTGAGCTCCTCTGCGAGTCGAGCGAGCTCAGAGACCACCAGGTGCAGTCGCAGGCGATCCTGCCCGCGGCCGCCTACCTGCTCGCCGCCACGGAGGCTGCTGCGGTCACCGCCGGCGGGCATCGGTTCGAGCTGTCCGATGTCGAGATCCACCGCCCCCTCTCGCTGCCGCTGGACGCTCAGCAGGAGGCCTCGGTCTGCATCGTCTCGGGCTCGGAGGATCCAACGCTGTTTGGCGTGGCCTGTGGGCCAGGCGATCAGGCCGAGGGGGATCGGCCCCGATACGCCGGTGGGCGCATCGTCGATTCCGCAGGCGGAGCCGGGAACCTCGACGTCGGCGAGCTCCGGCGTCGCGTGAAGCGGGAGGTACCGCCCGAGGACCACTACGCTGCGCTTGCCGAGCTCGGCTTGGAATACGGCGGCGCCTTTCGCCGCCTCGAACGTATTGCGGCTGGGGAAAGGGAGGCGCTCGGGGACCTGACGGCTCGCTCCTCCGGGCTCGACGTGCCGCTTCTCGACGGAGCGCTTCAGCTGATCGCGCACGCCCTGCCGCCGGAGATGACTGCGGACGGAGAGGCTGGGCCCTTCGTGCCGGTCGCCGTCCAGCGCTTCTGGCTGGATCCCGGGCATCGTCTGGAGCCGGGAGAGAGGCTCGTTGCGCGTGCGGTCCTGCGCTCGAATCCCCGCGTCAATCCGGCTTCTGCACTGGCGGATGTCGCCCTGCTGGATTCGCGTGGGAAGGTTCTATGTGAGATCGGCGGTGTCCGCCTGCGGCGCCGGGAGACCGGCTCGGCCAGCCGCGGCGTTCTCGAGGGCCATCTCTATGAGCTTCGGTGGCTCGAGGGCGCTGCGGTCGACGACGTCGGCCGGGGCGCGGCTGCCGGGTCATGGCTGCTGGTCGGCCCGGATGGCGACCTGCGGCGCTCCGTTGGCGAAGCTCTAACGAGGTTTGGGGGCCGCGTCCGCGAGCTCTGTTACCCGTCGGAAGCCGGGCGAGCGACGGACGAGCCGCTGCGCGGGATAGTGATCGCGGCGGAAGGTGACGGACCGCACGTGCAGCGAAGCATTGCTGAGTTTCGGGGACTGGTCGGAACCCGCAACGGCGACGGGGCGCCCATCCACCTCGTGACCACCGGCGCTCAGGCGGTTTCGGAGTCCCAGCCGATCTCCCCGCAGGGCGCGGCCCTCTGGGGACTGAATCGAGCGCTCACCCGCGAGCTGGGCCTGCGGCACTGCAAGCGCATCGACGTCGACCCGGGTCGCCCCGGTGCCTACGGCGAGGCCGTCGCCCTCGACCTCCTCAGCGGCGACGGCGAGGAGGTTGCGCTGCGGGCGGACCGGAGGCTGGTGGCACGCCTGGTTTCGCACACGCCCGCAGTGGCGAGTGTCGCAGGAAACGGCGGCGGCGGCGGCTTCAGGAGGCTGATCTCCGCCAAGCCGGGCCTCCTCGATCAACTCGAGCTGTCGGCGGTTGGCCCTCGGGATCTGGATGACGACGAGATAGAAATCAGCGTCGATGCCGCTGGGCTGAACTTCTCCGACGTCCTCAAAGCACTCGATGTCTACCCAGAGCCGAGGCGGGACCTGGGCCTCGAGTGCGCGGGGACGGTGACCCGCGTGGGGGCGCGGGTTCGCCATATCGAGCCGGGAGACGAAGTGGTCGCCCTCGCCGAGCACAGCTTCGCGGGTCGAACGGTCGCTCCCGCCGCGCTGGTCTTCCACCGCCCACCGTCGCTTGACCCGGCCCAAGCGGCCGCCCTGCCGGTGGCGATCGCAACTGCGCGCTACTCGCTCTTGCATCTCGCCCGCCTCGCCGCCGGCGAACGGGTGTTGGTGCACTCCGCCGCCGGCGGTGTCGGCCTGGCAGCGATCGAGCTCTGCAAACGCCTCGGAGCGGAGGTCTACGCAACCTCCTCAAATCCGGAAAAGCGGGAACGGCTGCTGGAGCGGGGTGGAGTCAAGGCGGTCTTCGACCCAGATTCGGCCGATCTCGCCGACCAGGTCCTAGCCGCTACCGGCGGGGAAGGAATCGACGTTGCGCTCAACTCGCTGACCGGCCCCGTCGTCGACCAGACCCTGGCGACGTTGGCGCCCTACGGGCGCTTCGTCGAGTTGGGGAAGACCGAGATCTACGGCGACGGCGCCCTGCCGCTGGGGCGCTTCAGGGAGAACGCCTCGTTCTTCGCGGTCGACGTCTCCCGGCTGACCGAGAGCCGGAGCGAGCTTCTCGGCGCGTTGCTACGGGAGGGACTGCGGGAACTGGAACGGGGCGAAACTGCCGCGCTCCCCGTGCGGGAGTTCGTGCTTGCCGAGGCCGAGGACGCCTTCTCGCACATGGCGCGCCGTCGGCACTTCGGCAAGATTGTCCTCACGACCGAGGCTGAGGTCCCTGAGTCGCAGACGCCGGCCCACAACGGCGGCTTCCGCTTGGACGACGACGCT
>DASUQZ010000197.1:0-2718 GCA_036280335.1 Solirubrobacterales bacterium | reverse complement strand
CCGTTTCGCGTCGAGCAGGGGCCGCACGTTGAAGCCGATGATGATCGCGTCGGAGGCCGAGGCGAGCATCACGTCGGACTCGTTGATGCCGCCGGTCTGCGAGTGGATGATGTTGATCGCCACCCGTTCCTGGGGCACCTTGGCGAGCTCGTCCTGGAGCGCCTCCAGCGAGCCGGCGACGTCGGCCTTGAGGACGATGTTGAGCTCCTTGATCTCGCCCTCCTGGGCGCGCGCGAAGACCTCGTCGAGGCTGACCTTGCGGCCCTGGCGGCGGGCCAGCGCCTCGGTTTTGAGCCGGTGGGAGCGCTCCTGCGCCATCGAGCGGGCGCGCCGGTCGTTCTCGACCGTCTGCACGAACTCGCCGGCGTCGGCGACGCCGTCGAAGCCGAGCACCTCGACCGGCATCCCCGGCACCGCCTCCTCGACGGCCTTGCCGGTGAAGTCGTGCATCGCCCGCACCCGCCCCCACTGCGGCCCGGCGACCAGCGAGTCGCCGACGCACAGGGTGCCGCGCTCGACCAGGACGGTGACGACCGGGCCGCGGCCGGGGTCGAGCTGGGACTCGATCACGTGGCCGGAGGCCGGCGCGTTGGGGTTGGCGGAAAGCTCCTCCAGCTCGGTGACGAGCAGGATCATGTCGAGCAGGTTGTCGAGGCCCTGCTTGGTCTTCGCCGAGACCTCGCAGAAGACGGTGTCGCCCCCCCATTCCTCGGGGCTCAGGCCCTCGGAGGCGAGCTCGCTTTTGACTTTTTCGGGGTTGGCGCCCTCTTTGTCGATCTTGTTGACGGCGATCAGCATCGGCACGTCGGCGGCGCGGGCGTGGTCGATCGCCTCCTTGGTCTGGGGCATGACCCCGTCGTCGGCGGCGACGACCACGACGACCACGTCGGTGACCTTGGCGCCGCGGGCGCGCATCGCGGTGAAGGCGGCGTGGCCGGGCGTGTCGAGGAAGGTGATCGTCTTCTCGTCGTGGTGGACCTGGTAGGCGCCGATGTGCTGGGTGATGCCGCCGGCCTCGCCCGCCGCGACCTCGGTCTCGCGGATCGCGTCCAGCAGCGAGGTCTTGCCGTGGTCGACGTGCCCCATGATCGTCACCACCGGCGGCCGGTCGACGAGGTCCTCGTCGGCGTCGGCGAACTGCGGCTCTTCGGGCTCCTCGTCGGCGGCGTGGACGATCTCGATCTTGCGGTCGTACTCGTCGGCGATCGCCTTCACCGAGTCGTCGGTGAGGGTCTGGGTGAGCGTCGCCATCTCGCCCATCATCATCAGTTTTTTGATCACCTCGGCCGGGGCGAGGCCGAGCGACTCGGCGACCTCGCGCACGGTCGCGCCGGAGTTGACCTTGGTCGCCTCGGGCTCGGCGGGCGTCTCCGGTTTCGAAGGCGGCTCCTCCAGCAGCGGCCGGCGGCGGCGTCCTCCGCGCCGACGGGGCGGGCGCTGCGGCGGCGGGCCGCCGGTCTGCTCGCGGCGCGAGGCCTGCGAGTCGATCACCACGCGGCGTTTTTTCGAGGCTGCGCTTCCACCTCCGCCCCCGCCCTGCTGAGCGCCCGCCGGGCGCACGGGCTTGGTCGAGGTCTGCCGGCCTTTCGCGGCAGCGGGATTCGGCGCCGCGGCCGTTTTCTGCTCGGCTGCGGCAGCTGGTTTTTCAGCCTTGGGAGCCTGCTTAGCCGCGCCCCCGTTGCCTTTGGCGGCCGAGATGGCTTTCAGCGCGTCGGCCTCCTCGACGGTCGAGGCGGCGGCTTTCGCCTCCACCCCGGCCGCCTTCAGGGCAGCGAGCAGCTCCTTGGAGCTGACGCCTTGCGCTTTGGCGATCTCGTGAACCCGTTTCTTTGCCACTAAGCCTGCTCCGCCTCCTCGGCAACCGCTTCAGGGTCGTTGTCGAGGGTCTCGCCGGAGACTTCCTCCGCTTCTCGCGCCTCTTCGGCGATGTCCTCTTCGATCGCCTCCTCGGTCGCGACCTCATCGGCGGTCTCCTCGGCCGGGGCCTCCTCGGCCTCCTCGGTCGGCTCGACGAAGTTCTCCGTCGCCCGGGTGACGATCTCCTCGACCTGTCCCTCGTCGGCGTCGGGGTCGGCGAGGATCGCCACCTCGGCCTCCGAGATGCCGGTCAGGATCGCCGTCTGGCTGGTCTCGAAGCGCGAGAGCGCCTGGTGCTGCGGCAGCCCGCAGTAGGTCGAGCCCGGGATCGCCGCGTTCGGGCAGCGGCGGCCGGTGGTCAGCACCGCCATGCAGCGGCCGTCGAAGGTTTCCTCGCCCTCGATCTCGATCTCCTGTTCTTCGGAGGCGAACTCGGTCTCGGACTTGATGTCGACGCGCCAGCCGGTGAGGCGGGCGGCGAGGCGGGCGTTCTGGCCGTCGCGGCCGATCGCCAGCGAGAGCTGGTCGTCGGGGACGATCACGGTCGCCTGGCGCTC
Organism: Solirubrobacterales bacterium; assembly: GCA_036280335.1. Taxonomy (GTDB): domain Bacteria; phylum Actinomycetota; class Thermoleophilia; order Solirubrobacterales; family 70-9; genus VAYN01. The sequence goes on along the minus strand of DASUQZ010000197.1, from coordinate 304 downwards.
CTCGTCGTCGACGATCACCTCGCGCACGCGCGCCGGCGAGAGCGCTTTGGCGACGAAGCGGGCGGGCTCCTCGTTGTAAGGGATGATGTCGATCTTCTCGCCGCGCAGCTCGGAGACGACCATCCGCACCCGCGAGCCGCGGGGGCCGACGCAGGCGCCGACCGGATCGACGCCGTCGGCGTGGGAGACGACGGCGATCTTGGAGCGGTAGCCGGGCTCGCGGGCGACGCCGACGATTTCGACCAGCTTGTCGGCGATCTCCGGCACCTCGAGCTCGAACAGGCTCTTGATCAGCTCCGGCGAG
>DASUQZ010000196.1:0-6181 GCA_036280335.1 Solirubrobacterales bacterium | reverse complement strand
GGCAGGTGCGCGCGCTCGCGCTCCTGCCGCATGACGCCGCGCGTCGCCTTCGCGCGCTCGAGCCTCTTCTTCAGCGCGGCTATGCGGTCGCGCGCGAGGCGGCGGTCCGTCTCGATCTGGGACTCGCCCGGGCCGCGGGTGCCGATGCCGCCGTCCATGCGGCCGGCGCCGAGGCGCTCGAGGTGGGTCCAGAGCCCCCGCATGCGCGCCATGTTGTATTCGAGCTGGGCCAGCTCGACCTGCAGCTTTCCCTCGGCCGAGTGGGCGTGGTCGGCGAAGATGTCGAGGATCACCGCGGTGCGGTCGATCACCGGCACCCCGAGCGCCGCCTCGAGGTTGCGCTCCTGGCGCGGCGCCAGTTCGTCGTCGCAGGCGACCAGGTTGGCGTCGCAGGCGGCGATCTCCGCTTTCAGCTCGGCCAGCCGGCCGCGCCCGAAGTAGCGGTCGGGATCGGGTTTCTGGCGCTGCTGGGTCGCCTCTCCGGCGGTGGCGACGCCAGCGGTCCGCAGCAGCTCCTTCAGCTCGGCCAGCGGCTCGCCCTCCTCGCGGCCGTCGACGATTCCGATCACCAGGGCGCGCTGACGCGCTCTGCGGTTGCTGCCGTTCTTCGTGCCGTTGGTCGAGATCTCCACTCAAGGGGATTGTAGGCGTCCCCCCTCGCCGCCCATTTCCGCTGCCGGATACGTTTCGGAGCGTGTCCGAGAGTCGCTTCACCGAGGCCGAGCGGGAGTACCTGTCGGGGCCGCGCCGGCTGGGGCGCCTGGCGACGGTCGGTGCCGACGGGACCCCGCACGTGGTGCCGGTCGGGATCTTCCACGAACCCAACCGCGACGTGATCGACATCACCGGCCGCGAGCTGGAGAAGACGAAGAAGTTCCGCGACGTGGAGCGGACCGGCCGCGCGGCGATCGTGATCGACGACCTCGCCAGCGTCGATCCGTGGCACCCGCGCGGGATCGAGATCCGCGGGCGGGCCGAGGCGATCCGCTGGCCGACGCCGCAGATCCGCATCCACCCGGAGCGGATCGTCTCCTGGGGGCTGGAAGGGCGGCGCAACGCGCGCTCGGTCGAATAGGCCTGCGCATCTCGCCGCCGGGCGGCTAGGGTTCGGTACGTGAAGGTATTCCTCACCGGCGGAACCGGCTTCATCGGCGGCGAGACCGCGCGCCAGCTGCGCGAGCGCGGGGACGAGGTCGTCTGCCTCGTCCGCAGCCCCGAGAAGGGGGCGAAGCTGCGGGAGCTCGGCTGCGAGCTCGTCGCCGGAGACCTCGGCAACGAGGCGGCGCTGCGCGAGGGCATGCAGGGCTGCGACGCCGCGATCCACGCGGCGGCGATGTACGAGGTGGGGATTCCGGCCAGGCAGCGCCCGGCGATGCGGGAGGCCAACGTGGCCGGCACCGCGCGGGTGATGGAGGCCGCGCTGGCGGCCCGGATCCCGCGGATCGTCTACGTCTCCACCGTCGGCGTCTTCGGCAACACCCACGGGAAGATCGTCGACGAGTCCTACGAGAACCCCGAGACCGACTTCACCTCCTACTACGAGGAGACGAAGCTGGAGGCCCACAAGGTCGTCAGGCGGATGATCTCCGAGCGGGACCTGCCGGCGGTCATCGTCCAGCCGGGGGGCGTCTACGGGCCCGGCGACACCTCGCAGGTGGCCGACCTGCTCGAGCAGTTCTTCGCCGGCAGGCTCCCGCTCCTGCCCTTCCCCGAGCTGGGGATCTGCATGACCCACGTCGAGGACATCGCCGGCGGCATCCTGCTGGCGCTCGACAAGGGCACGCTCGGGGAGTCCTACGTGATCAGCGGGCCGGCGACGACGATGCGCGAGGCGATCGAGACGGTGGCCCGGGTGAGCGGGCGCAAGGCGCCGAAGCGGAACCTGCCCACCGGGCTGATGAAGATGATGATCCCCCTCGGCCCCGTGGTCGGGAAGGTGATGGGCCAGCCGCCGAACCTGCGCGAGCTGATCTCCTCGGGCGACGGCGTCACCTTCTGGGCAAGCTACGACAAGGCCCAGCGGGAGCTCGGGTACTCACCCAGGGGGATGGAAGAGGGCTTGCGGCAGACGCTGGAAGAGGACGAGCGCTTTCCCTCTCCTGCCGCATAAGCTGCGCCGATGCGCGTCATCGATGTCATGCACCTGGGCCGTCCTCACGTGATCGGCTGTTGGGAGGTCGATGGGGTTCTCGTAGATCCGGGGCCGGAGTCTTCGATCGGGACCGTGCTGGAGGCGATCGGGGATGAGCAGCCGCGGGCGGTGTTGCTGACGCATATCCACCTGGATCACGCGGCGGCGACGGGGGCGCTGGTGCAGAAGTGGCCTGACCTTGAGGTCTACGTGCACGAGCGGGGGGCGCCACACCTGATCGACCCCTCGAAGCTGCTGGCCAGCGCCGAGCGGCTCTACGGCGACAAGATGGAGTACCTGTGGGGGCAGATCCTGCCGGTCCCCGAGGAGAACGTGCGGCCGTTGAGCGGCGGCGAGACCGTGCTGGGGATGCGGGTCGCCTACACCCCCGGCCATGCCTCCCACCACGTCTGCTACCTCCACGAGGAGAGCGGCACCGCCTTCGTCGGCGACGTCGCGGCCTGCCGGATCCCGCCCTCGAACCTCGTCGTGCCCCCCACTCCCCCACCCGACATCGACATCGAGACCTGGGAGCGCTCCCTTGACCTCGTCGCCGAGTGGAGCCCCAAGCGCCTCGGCCTCACCCACTTCGGGGCGATCGAGGACGACGTCCCCGGCCACCTCGAGAAGGTGCGGGCGAAACTGCGCGAAGAGGCCGAGCTGGCGCGGCGGACGGAGAAGGACGAGTACGACGCGGACCTGGAGCGGCGCATCCGCAGCGAGCTGGCTGCGGAAGGAATCCGGGGGGACACGGTCGAGGAGCTGCTGCAGGCGGTGCCCACCGCCTACCAGTGGGGCGGCCTCGACCGCTACTGGCGCAAGAAGGCCGAGCGCGAGGCAGCCCAGGCTTGAGAACCGGCGCCGCGGGTAGGGTCAGCGAGACTCGTCCCCCGGCAAGGAGGTTTTCCCTGTGAGCAGCACCCGTTCCGGCTCCCTACTTCGCGGCAGCGCCTGTCTGCTCGCCCTGGTCGCGGCCACCGCGCTCGCTGCCTGCGGCGGAGGCGACGACGACCCGCAGCAGCTCAGCTACACGATCGCCACGAAAGGCCAGACGACGACCGTGACGGCGCCGGAGAAAGCCGAGACGGGCCTGGCCGAGATCACGCTGACCAACGATAGCGACGCCGAAGCGGACCTGCAGCTGATCCGGGTCGAGGGCGACCGCACGCCGGAGGAAGTCGTCGAGGGGCTCGGCAAAGCGATCCAGGGCCAGTCCTTTCCCGACTGGTTCTTCGCCGCAGGCGGGATCGGCACCCTGGAACCGGGTGAGAGCACCACGGTGACGCAGGTCCTGCAGCCCGGCGACTACTACGCCTTCAACACCTCCGGCGGACCGCCCAGCGCGAAAGCCGCCGGCATGACCGAGGTGACCGGCGAGGAATCCGACGAGGAGATCGAGGGCGGCGAGGCGACGGTCGACGCGGTCGAGTACGCCTTCAACACCGACACGCTCCCCGCCGGCGCGGCCGAGATCGCCTTCGACAACATCGGCGCCCAGCCCCATCACCTGATCGCCTCGCCGATCAAGGGCGACGCCACCGCCGAGGACGTCGAACAATTCTTCAAAACCGAAAAAGGCGCCCCGCCGCTGGAAGAGAAAGGCACCAAGTCGACCGCGGTCCTGGAAGGCGGTGAAGGCCAGCTGGTGACGATGGACCTCGAGCCCGGCCGCTACGTCCTCTACTGTTTCATCACCGACCGCGAAGGCGGCCCCCCGCACGCCTACAAGGGAATGGTCGACGAAGTCGAGGTCGAGTAGGTCTCAGCGTTCGGGATCTGGTTCGGCGGCGGGACGCGGCGGATACGTCCCGCCGTCGAGCAGCTCCCTTTCCCCCAGCGGTTCCGGCAGCTCGATCCGCACCGGGGGTTCGACGATCCCCTCGCAGGTGTAGAAGCCGGGAGGCAGCGGCCGGACCCAGAGGCTAAGCAGCAGGGCCCCGTTCTGTTCCCGGATCTCCGGCTTCTGCAGCCGCGGGGCCTTCGGTTTGCCGCTGCTGCATTCGCCGGGACCGAGCTCGACCAGGATGCTGCGGGTCTCCGGCGTCAACGGCGGCTGATCGGAGGCGAGATCCCAGGTGATCGCGGGTATGCCGCGGCGCACGGTGCCGGGCAGGCAGCCGCCGCTGTAGCTCTGCCACTTCCAGCGGCCCTTGACGCGCCGGAAGGTCATCGTCTCCACGCCCCGGCGCAGCCTGCCGGCGGCGAACTGGGCGTAGCCGTTTGATTCGGCCAGGCGCCTCCAGCCGTGCTTCGGGACCCAGTCGAGGATTTCGCGAGCGAGGAAGCGCCGCAGCGCCCGCTCGGAGGGAAGCTTGCCCCGCTCGGCGCCGGCCGGCCCGGAGAAGACCGCGACCGGGTCGAAGGAGTGCCCCCAGCCGCAGGTGACCCGATGCGGCCATTCGGTCCATACCCGGGTGGCGGGGTCGGGCCCGCCGATCTTCGCGGCGCCGGCGATCGCGGCCGGAACCACGAGCATGAGGGCGATCGCCAGCGAGAGGAGCGCTCGCCGCGGCATCGGCTTCAGCTGAGGTGCTCGCGCATCCGCTCGACGGCCTCTTCGATGCGCTCGTCGGGGGCGGTCAGCGCGATCCGGAAGAAGCCCTCGCCGCTCGGCCCGTACATCGAGCCGGGCGAGACGACGACGGCGGCCTCCTCGAGCACCAGCTCGCAGAAGGAGGTCGAGGTGTGGCCCTCGGGCACCGGCGCCCAGACGTAGATCGTCCCCTTCGGGGCGCTGACCTCGACGCCGATCTCCCGCAGGGCGGAGACGACGAGGTCGCGGCGGCGGGTGTAGGTCTCGTTCATCCGCTCCAGCGGCTCGCTCGGGCCACGCAGGGCGGCGACGCCGGTCATCTGGATCGCCTCGAAGAGGCCCGAGTCGACGTTGGTCTTGAGCCGCCAGTAGGTTTGGATCGCCTCGGCGTTGCCGAGGATCGCCGCGCAGCGCCAGCCGGTCATGTTGTAGCCCTTGGAGAGCGAGAAGACCTCGACTCCCACCTCCTTGGCGCCGGGCGTGGCGAGGAAGCTCGGGGCGACGTAGCCGTCGTAGGTGGTCTCCGAGTAGGCGTTGTCGTGGACGACGAGGATCTCGTGCTCGCGGGCGAAGGAGACGACCTGCTCGAAGAAGCCCTCGGGGACGACGGCGCCGGTCGGGTTGTTCGGGTAGTTGATGAACATCAGCCGGGCCTTGGCGGCAGCGTCGGCGGGAACGGCGCCGAGGTCGGGGGCGAAGCCGAGCTCCGGGACCAGCGGCAGCAGCTCGGCCTCGGCGCCGGCGAGGATCGGCCCGCCGGTGTAGACGGGGTAGCCGGGGTCCGAGGCGAGGGCGACGTCGCCGGGATCGAGGAAGGCGAAGCAGAGGTTGTAGATGCACTCCTTGGCGCCGATCGCCGGGATCACCTCGGACTTGGGGTCGATCTCGACCCCGAAGCGGCTGCCGTAGAAGTCGGCGAAGGCGGCCCGGAACTCGTCGCGGCCGCGGTTGCTCGGGTACTGGTGGTAGGCCGGGTTCGCGACCGCCTCCTGCATCGCCTCGACGACGTGCGGGTAGGTCGGTTCGTCGGGGTCGCCGATCCCGAGGCTGATCACGTCGATCCCGGCAGCGCGCTTGTCGGCGATCTGCTGCTCGAGTTCCTGGAACTTGTACGGAGGGATGGCCTCCAGGCGCTTGGACGGGGTGGCGATACCCATGGGCGCGGGAACCTATCGATCCAGCTCGGCGAGCGCCTGCAGGAGCTCCGGCGAGAGCTCGCCGGCGAAGACCGGCTCCGCCCAGCCGTTCAGGCGCACCGCCAGGTCGTCGGAGATCTCGACCTCCAGCTCCCCGCCTTCGAGCTCGACCAGGATCGGGCTGGCGGCGCCGCGCAGGAAGGCGGTGATTGCGGCACCGCTGGCGCCGGTGCCCGAGGAGAGCGTCTCCCCCACGCCGCGCTCGAAGATCCGCGCCCGCACCCGATTGCCGTCGATCGCGATGAAGGAGACGTTGGTCCGGTTCGGGAACAGCTCGTGCCCTTCGATTCCCGGTCCGATCTCACCGAGGTCGAGGTCGTC
>DASUQZ010000195.1:0-19834 GCA_036280335.1 Solirubrobacterales bacterium | reverse complement strand
CTGCCGGCGCTCGCGGCGGGGCGGCTGCGCCACCTGATCTCCGGGCCGGCCGGCCCTGGGGCGAGGGCTACGATCAGCTGAGATGGCCACCGCGACCGAGAGCTCCTGGGCCGACCACGCGCACGCGACCCTGCGCGCCGCCGGGCTGCGCCGCGGCGGCGCCCGCACCGCGGTGATCGAGGCGCTCGCCCGGCACGACTGCGCGGTCACGGCGCTCGACCTCGACCACGAGCTGCGCAGCCGCAAGCCCCGGGTCGGCCGCGCCAGCATCTACCGGGCGCTCGAGCAGTTCGAGGAGCTCGGCCTGGTGCGGCGGATGGAGATGAGCCGCGGGACCGCCGGCTACGAGCGGATCGAGCCCGACGGCCATCACCATCACCACGCGATCTGCCGCAGCTGCGGCCGCATGGAGACCTTCGAGGACCGCGACCTCGAGCGCGTCATCGGCCGCCTCTCCAGCCGGGTCCCCTTCGAGATCTCCGAGCACGACGTCGTCCTGCGCGGCCTCTGCAAGCGCTGCACCGACTGATCCGCTCAGGCGCTCTCGGCCGCGTACTCCGCCGGGCCCTTCTCCGCGGCGACCGGGTCCATCCACATCACCTCCCAGAGGTGGCCGTCGAGGTCGTGGAAGCTGCGCTGGTACATGAACCCGTACTCCTGCGGGTCCTTGGCCGGCGCCGCCCCGGCGCCCAGGGCGGTCTCGGCGAAGGCGTCGACCGCCTCGCGGCTCTCGGCGCTGACCGCGACCGTCAGCGCCGTCGCCTCGCTCGGGTCGGCGATCGGCCTGGTGACGAAGTCGGCGAAGCGGTCGCGCTCCAGCAGCATCACCCAGGCCTGCTCGCTGACCACCATGCAGGCGGCCTTCTCGTCGCAGAAGCGCTCGTCGAAGCCGAAGTCGAGCGTTTCGAAGAAGGCGCGGCTGGCCGGCAGGTCGAAGACCGGCAGGTTGACGAAGATCAGTCGGGACATCGTTGGCTCCTCGGGTTCAGGGGGCGTTTGTCAGTAGAGACGCTCGCGCCCGCCGAAACTCATCGCCACCCTGATGGCGTGTCGCTTTTTTGACCCCAGAGGGCACCTAAAGCGACACGCCTAAGATGGGGCCGATGCCGGCCTCCACCCTCGATCGACCTTCCTTCGAGCAGGACCTCGAGGAGCTGCGACCCGCCCTGACCGGCTACTGCTACCGGATGCTCGGCTCGGGCTTCGAGGCCGAAGACGCGACCCAGGAGACGATGATCCGCGCCTGGCGGCGCTCGGAGACGCTGCAGGACCGGACGGCGCTGAAGTCGTGGCTCTTCCGCATCGCCACCAACGTCTGCCTGGACCAGATCGAGGGCCGCAAACGCCGCGCCCGCCCGGTCGACCTCGCCGACCCCGGGTCGGCGGAGACGCCGGTCGGCGCCCCGCTCCCGGAGACGACCTGGGTCCTGCCGATCGCCGACGGCCAGGTGATCGACCCCGACGCCGATCCGGAGCAGCGGCTGGCGGACGCCGAGTCGCTGCGGCTGGCCTTCGTCGCCGCCCTCCAGCACCTGCCCGCCCGCCAGCGGGTGGTACTGGTCCTGCGCGAGGTGCTGCGCTGGAGCGCCAAGGAGGTGGCGGAGATGCTGGAGACCTCGGTGCCGTCGGTCAACAGCGCCCTGCAGCGTGCCCGCGCCACCCTCGACGAGCTGGCGCTGGAGGACGCCGAGGCGCCGGCGCGGCCGAGCGAGGAGGACGAGCGCAGGCTGCTCGAGGAATACCTGGAGGCCTTCGCCGAGTACGACATCGACCGGATCGTCGCGCTGCTGCGCTACGACGCCGTCTTCGACATGCCGCCGCTGGCGCTGTGGCTGCGCGGCGCCGAGCAGGCCGGCCGCTTCATGCTCGGCCAGGGCGCGGCCTGCCGGGGCTCGAAGCTGATCGCCCTCACCGCCAACGGCTGTCCCGCCTTCGCCATCTTCAAACCCGACCCCGAGTCGGGCGACTGGCTGCCCTGGTCGGTGACGCTCCTCGAGCCCGTCGCCGGGGAGGACGGCCCGGTCGTGGCCGAGGTCCACAACTTCCTGCAGCCGCTGCTCTCGCCGCAGCTGTTCCGCTCGTTCGGGCTGCCGGACCGGCTCCGTAGCGGCGATCCCGCCGTCCAGGCGGCGGCGTAGCGGAATTTGACAGTTCCCTTACGCGAATTAGTGTGTTCGCGTGGTCGAGGGGACGAGGAGGACGAGCGGGAACGACGACCCCGAGCTGTCGCCGCTGGTCGAGCCCGACGCCGCCCGCAAGGTCGGCGCGGGTGCGCTCCAGCGGTTCGGGGAAACCTTCGACAACGCCGGCAAGGCGATCGCCGCCGTTGCGGGTGCGGGCGTCTTCTTCTTCGGCGCCGGCTACTTCGTCGAGTGGCAGAAGTTCAAGCGCGGTGGCCTGCCGCCCGACGAGATCCTGCCGCTGATCTCGCAGGCGCGGATCGCCGCCGCCGGCGTCCGCGAGCTGGCGATCTCCGTCTTCTTCGGAGCCTTGGTTCTCGCTGTGCTGGGGTGGGGAGGCGTCCGTCTCGCCCGCTGGGCCACCCACCCGCCGGAAGATCCCTCGCGGCTCCGCCGCCTCGCGGCCAAGGCGTTCGCGCGGGAAGCGGTCGTCCCGTCGGCGGTCCTCGGGGCGCTGATCCTGCTGTTCGTCCCGCTGAACGTGGCCGGGGTGGTCGTCGCCCTCGTCCTGACCCTCCTCCTCTACTACTCGCTGCGCCTCACCGCCAGGTACCTGAGGGAGGTGGCGCTGGAGGGGACGACCGCCTTCCCGCTCTGGCGCCTGCTGATCGCCGCCGCCCTCGCCGCGGTCGTGCTCAGCGGCGCCCGCCAGCGCGAGTTCCCGGAAGTGCGGCCCCATGCGCTGGTCGTCCTCACCAACGACCACGAGATCACAGGCGCCTACATCTCCAGCGACTCCAGCTCGGTCCTGATCCGGCGCCGTGCCCACGGTCGGCGGCGGCCCCAGCTGCTGATCCTCAAACGCGACGACGTCGAGAAGGTGCTGCTGAGGAGGGGGGACCACGTCTTCCCGGCCGACGAATCGCTCTTCGGCCGGGTCTTCGACGTCGGGTTCGCCTGCATCCCGCCGGAGTGCCGGGCAGGGGATTCCCGGGTCGGGATCTCCACGCTCTTCTGAGCTCTTCTTGCCAAAAAGATTGATTGTTTTAACTAATTAGGGGCGGGTACCAGGCGCCTCGTGCATCCCGACTCCGCGAACTCCGCGGCTCGGTCGGCAGGGAAGGACCAGTCGACCTTCGGCCGCCGCGAACTGCTGCTGCGGGCGGGTGCGCTCGGAGCCGGGGCGATGGTCGCGGGGCTGTGGCCGCTCTCCGCCAAAGCCGACGTGCCGCCGTCGCTGCAGCCGCTGCTGAGCGAGATCGCCGGGCCGGCGATCGACCTGCTGGTCTACGACACCTACGCCGGCCTGGCGGTGATGGCCGTGCCCGGCCCCGACCGCTACTCGCGGGCGCAGGGCCTCACCAGCGCCACCCCGGGCGGCATCGAGGCCCACTCGCCGGACCTGATCCAGCACACGCTCGACTTCTACATCGCCTGGCCCGACGCCTACCTGCACGCGCTCGCGGCCGCCTTCCGCGAAGGCGTCAGCGACGTGCCGCTCCCGCGGGAACTGCTTACCGGGCCGCTCTTGGTGCTGGAAGCGGTGGGGGCGCGGATGGACGACGCGCTGAAACTCGTCCTCGCCAACGACCAGACGGTCCCCGCCTCGCTGCCGCTGGCGATGCTGATGAACTTCGCCGCCACGCAGGTGCGGCCGTCTGCGGTCGTCGGGCCGACCCCCTCGCCGTTCGCCAACCTGAAGTGGCACGAGAAGGGGATGGCGTTCCAGCGCATCGAGCAGGCGGATCCCGAACTGGTGGCCCTGATCGACCAAAACGCGCCCCAGCCGCTCAAAGAGGGCGCCTCGGGGCTGCTGCGCTTCGCCGGCGGCACGCTGCTCGAGCTCGGCGGTTTCGCGACCTACACCGAGTGGCACGTGTTCGACCGCCGGACCAGGCGCGCCACCAGGCGGCCGCTGGGCTGGGACCTGAGCCGCTACATGCCGGGGCGCACGACGCCGGCCGACGGCTGGCCGGAATTCCGCGGCTATTACGAAGGCCGCACCGAAACGCACACCGCGCCGCAGTACGGCGGACCGTGAGGAGGGCGGAGAGATGACCGACGTGATCGTGATCGGCTCCGGCGGCGGCGGGCCGGTGATGGCCAAGGAGCTGGCCGCCCGCGGGCTCGACGTGCTGGTGCTGGAGGGCGGGCCGCGCTTCCCGGACTCCGAAAACGAATGGTCGCGCTACGAGAACGACTGCAACAGCCCCGCCGACGGCTACTTCCGCTGGGGCCCGAGCGACCGCTTCGACAAACCGCCCTGGCTGCGCGAGCTGCCGCAGAACTCCTACGCGTTCCAACTCGCCGGCGCCGGCGGCACCACGCTCCACTACTTCGGCAACTCGCCGCGGGCGATGCCGGGCGTCTTCGCCGACTACACCGGCCCCGACGCCGACCGCTACGACGTCGCGCACCGCTTCCCGTTCGGGTACCGCGAGCTGATCCCCTACTACGAATGGGTCGAGGAGACGCTGCCCGTGGAAACGGCGGCGATGGGGACCAAGGAGACGTTCTTCTTCCGCGGCGCCGAGGGGATCGGGCTGCCGGTCAACCCCTACAAGGACATCCTCTTCGACAGCTTCCGCCCGCAGGAGAACGCGATCCTGCAGCCGGAGGGGACGGCGGGCCGGACCAGCAACGAATACCTGCTGCGCTACCCGACCGCGCAGGGCTGCACCTTCTGCGGCTACTGCTTCCAGGGCTGCATCGAGCCGCGCAAGGCGCCCCGCAACCTCAAGGCCAAGCGCCAGACCGACAACTCCTACGTGCCGATGATGCTGACCGCCGACCGCTGGGCACCCGAGGGGCGCCCGGTGCGGTTCGTCTGCGACGCCTTCGTCACTCGCATCCTCAGCGAACCGGCCAACGGGCGCGCCGTCGCCAGGGGCGTGCGCTGGCGCGACACCCAGACCGGCGAAGAACACGAGGAGACCGCGCCGGTGGTGGTGATGGCCGGCGGCTGCACCGAGAACCCGCGCCTGTGGCTGAACAGCCAGTTGCCGGATCCGAACGGCTGGGTCGGCCGCGGCTACACCGACCACGCCCTGGACTGGGTGATCGGCGTCTTCGACGAGTTCACCGGCAACTCGCGCGGCGCCTCCTCCTCGGCGCGTGCCGACTTCCCGGGCCGCGGCGCGATCGAGCAGGTCGGCCTGCCGCCGGCGCTGCAGGCGTTCGCGATGGGCTTCAGCGACAGCGGCATCCGCGGCGTCTACGACAACGGGCGGCCGCTGACCGGCAGCTGGGACGGCGAGGCCGGGCGCGTCTACGGCAGGGAACTGAAGGAGGTGCTCTCCAACGTCGACCGCCTGGTCAACATGCTCGTGCTCACCGACGACGACGTCGAACCGCAGAACCGCGCCCTCCGCTCCACCTTCCCCGAGGACGAGAACGGGCCGGTCCCGCGGCTCCAGATCGAGGGCCGCGAACGCAGCGCCCGCACGATCGCCAACCGGGAATTCCTTGCCGACCGGGCGGCCCGGATGCTGCGCGCGGCGGGCGCGAGGCGGGTCTTGCGGATGAACTTCGCGCCGCTGCCGCTGCACGTCCACTCCTCGATGCGGATGGGCGACGACCCGTCGAACTCGGTCCTCGATCCCTTCTGCGAGGGGCGCTGGGTGGACCGGCTCTTCGTCGGCGACAACTCGGCGCTGGCCAACGCGCTGGGAGGGCCGAATCCGACGCTCACCACCCAGGCGCTCTGCACCCGCACCGCCGAGCGGATCTTCATCAAGTACTTCGGCGGCGAACCGTGGGTCGACCGGGAGTCCCCCGTCAGCTCCCTCGACCAGCGCGTCACCGAAGGCGTCCTCGCCGGCGCGGCGGGCTGACCTCCGCCGCTATCGAGGAGTGGACCTGCAATTCGTCCCCGCATACCGGCGACGAATTGCAGGTCGAAGGGCAGTGCCGGTCCGTTACGGTCGGCAACGTGGCTGGGTTCACGCGGGCGGAGCTGGAGGCGTTTCGAGGGCACGAGGTTGCCGATCTCGTCGGGCCGGATCTCAGGCTCCTTTTCGTCGGCATCAACCCGGGCTTGTGGACGGCCGCGGTCCAGACCCACTTCGCGCATCCGACCAACCGCTTCTACCCCGCCCTGGCCGCGGCCGGCATCACCGGGCACGAGGTCGATCGGGTCGCCGGGATGACCGATGCCGATCGCGCCCATCTCCTGGCGCGGGGCGTTGGGATCACCAACCTCGTGCGGCGGGCCACCGCGCGCGCCTCCGAGCTCTCCCGCGAGGAGCTGCGCGAGGGCGGCGAGCGGCTGCTGCGATTCGTCGCCGAGCGCCGCCCCGCGGTGGTCGCGATCGCCGGCATCTCCGCCTACCGCGACGCCTTCGGCGAGCGTGCCGCGACCCTGGGCCGGCAGCCGGAGACGCTCGAAAGCGCGAGCCGCTGGTCCGGCGCGGCGCTCTGGGTGGTCCCCAACCCCAGCGGGCTCAACGCCCACGAGACCGTCGCGACGCTCGCCGCCGCCTACGCCGCCCCGGCCGCCGAGGCGGGCGTCATCGCCGGCTGATGTCGGAAGACGGCATATAGGCTGCCTGAGTGGAGACTTCTTCCGTACCAGTTGAAGATCGCGAGACGCTGAAGCTTTTCCTATCGCAGCTGCGCAAGCTGCTGGACGATCTGGCACATGACCCCCATGGCCTCTTCCCGCCCGAGCTCCGGCCGCTGGTCGCGAAAGCTTGGGACGAACTCGTCGCCGAAGAACGGTTCGAGGATGTGAGCAAGGCGATCGACGATCGCGAGTATGAGCGCGGAATGGTCGCTCACGGGCTGCAGGGGGCGCAACTGGATTTCAAGGTGGCGGTCTTCGGCGAGTTCCTCGAGATAGCGCGAAAGCACGAGGAAAAGCGCCTCCTCAAACGAAGGCGGCTGAGGCGATGGGTGCCGAAAGCGCTCGAAGCCGCCAATGTGACGATCGACAGCGTGGCCGCCTTCGTTCCGCCCGCGGCGGCGATTTCGGAGTTCAAGCGGGCAGTCGAGGTCGGCATCGCAAAGCGGGGCGCCGTCAAAGGCGTCCTCGCAAGAGTCAATCCCTTCTCGAAGAGGCGCCGGAGAGAACGAGAGCTCGCTGAAGCTCCCTGAGGCCGAAGCCGCCGAACCTGCCCTCGGTAGGTTCTGCGGATGCTGAACGCGGAGGACCTCGAGAACCTCGCGCACCTGCGCCGCGCCCGCGACCTGATCGACCGGGAGTACGCGCGCCCGCTCGACATCGCCGCGATCGCCCGGGCGGCGCTGATGTCGCCGGCGCACTTCTCGCGCCAGTTCCGCGCGGCCTACGGGGAGACGCCCTACAGCTACCTGATGACGCGCCGGATCGAGCGGGCAAAGGCGCTGCTGCGCCGCGGCGACATCTCGGTCACCGAGGTCTGCATGGAGGTGGGCTGCACCTCGCTCGGCTCGTTCAGCGCCCGCTTCACCGAGCTGGTCGGGGAGACGCCGACGGCCTACCGGGCCCGGGACCACGGCGCGCTGGAGGGGGTCCCGGGCTGCGTCGCCAGGGACGCCACCCGCCCGAGCCGCAAGTCGAGCAGGATCGGAGAAATGCAGGGGGCGCCGGCTCCCTAGCCTTGGGCGCATGAACCTGACTCTCGCCCAATGCTTCGTCCTCGTCCATGACCCCGACCGCGCCCTGGCCTTCTACCGCGACACGCTCGGCCTCGAGGTGCGCAATGACGTCGGCAAAGGGGAGTTCCGCTGGATCACCGTCGGCGCTCCCTCCCAGCCGAACGTCTCGATCGTCCTCACCAACTACCTGAACGGCAGCCCGGCCGACCAGGAGACGGTCGCCGCCCTGATCGCCAAGGGCGCCCTCAGCGGCGCCTACTTCCACAGCGACGACCTCGACGCCAGCTTCGAGAGGCTGCGCGCCGCCGGTGCCGAGATCGTCGAGGAGCCGACCGAGCAGCCGTGGGGGGTGCGCGACGGCGCCGTCCGCGACCCTGCGGGCAACCTGATCCGCATCCAGGAGCTGCCCGCGTGACGAAATCGCCCGCCGCCGACAGCCACGATCTGATCCGCGTCCACGGGGCGCGGGTCAACAACCTCCAGGACATCAGCGTCGAGATCCCGAAGCGGCGGCTGACCGCGTTCACCGGCGTCTCCGGCTCGGGCAAGAGCTCGCTGGTCTTCGGCACGATCGCCGCCGAGTCGCAGCGGCTGATCAACGAGACCTACAGCGCCTTCGTGCAGGGCTTCATGCCGACGCTGGCGCGCCCCGACGTCGACGTGCTCGACGGGCTGACGACGGCGATCACCGTCGACCAGGAGCGGCTCGGCTCCGACCCTCGCTCCACGGTCGGCACCGTCACCGACGCCAACGCGATGCTGCGCATCCTCTACAGCCGGCTCGGCAAGCCGCAGATCGGCGGGCCGGGGGCGTTCTCCTTCAACGTCGCCTCGGTCGAGGCGGCCGGGATGATGAAGGTCGGCGAGGGGAAATCCGAGCGGGTCACCTTCAGCCGCACCGGCGGCATGTGCCCCAGGTGCGAAGGCCGCGGCCAGGTCACCGACTTCGACCTCGGGGCGCTCTACGACGAGGACAAGTCACTGAACGAAGAGGCGCTGACGATCCCCGGCTACAGCATGAAGGGCTGGCAGGGCCGGATCCTCCGGGGCTGCGGCTTCTTCGACCCCGACAAGCCGATCAAGAAGTTCACCAAGAAGGAACTGAAGGACCTCCTATATAAGGAGCCGACGAAGATCAAGGTCGAGGGCATCAACCTCACCTACGCGGGCCTCGTGCCGACGATCCAGAAGTCGATGCTGGCCAAGGATCGGGAGGCGATGCAGCCGCACATCCGCGCCTTCGTCGACCGGGCGGTCATCTTCACCACCTGTCCCGAGTGCGACGGCACCCGGCTCAGCGAGGCGGCGCGCTCCTCGAAGATCAAGAAGAAGAGCATCGCCGACGCCTGCAAAATGCAGATCAGCGACCTGGCCGAGTGGGTCCGCGGCCTCGGCGAGCCTTCGGTGGCGCCGCTGCTGGAGGCGCTGGGGGAGACGCTCGACTCCTTCGTGGAGATCGGGCTGGGCTACCTCTCGCTGGAGCGGCCCGCGGGCACGCTCTCGGGCGGAGAGGCGCAGCGCGTGAAGACGATCCGCCAGCTGGGATCGTCTCTGACCGACGTCACCTACGTCTTTGACGAGCCGACGATCGGGCTGCACCCGCACGACATCCGGCGCATGAACGACCTGCTGCTGCGGCTGCGCGACAAGGGCAACACGGTCCTGGTCGTCGAGCACAAGCCGGAGGCGATCGCGATCGCCGACCACGTCGTCGACCTCGGCCCGCGCGCCGGCAGCGAGGGCGGGGAGGTGGTCTTCGAGGGCACCGTCAAGGGCCTGCGCGCGAGCGACACGCTGACCGGGCGCCACCTCGACGACCGCGCCGCGCTGAAGCCCGAGGTGCGCGAGCCGAGCGGGGCGCTGGAGGTCCGCGGCGCCGACACCCACAACCTGCAGGGCGTCGACGTCGACATCCCGCTCGGGGTGCTGGTCGTCGTCACCGGGGTGGCGGGCTCGGGCAAGAGCTCGCTGATCGACGGCTCGGTCGCCGGCCGGGAGGGGGTGGTGACCGTCGACCAGAGTGCGATCCGCGGCTCGCGGCGCAGCAACCCGGCCACCTACACCAAGCTGCTCGACCCGATCCGCAAAGCGTTCGCGAAAGCCAACAGCGTCAAGCCGGGTCTGTTCAGCGCCAACTCCGAAGGCGCCTGCCCGAACTGCAACGGCGCCGGCGTCGTCTACACGGACCTGGCGATGATGGCCGGCGTCGCCACCACCTGCGAGGAGTGCGAGGGGAAGCGATTCGGTGCCGAGGTGCTCGAGTACGAGTTCGGCGGCAGGGACATCAGCGAGGTCCTGGAGATGTCGGTGGCCGAGGCGGAGCGGTTCTTCGCCGACGGCGAGGCGCGCCTCCCGGCCGCCCACAAGATCCTCGAGCGCCTCGCCGACGTCGGGCTCGGTTACCTGAAGATCGGCCAGCCGCTGACGACCCTCTCGGGCGGCGAGCGCCAGCGGCTGAAGCTGGCCACCCGCATGGGCGAGAAGGGCGGCGTCTACGTCCTCGACGAGCCGACCACCGGCCTCCACCTCGCCGACGTCGAGCAGCTGCTCGGCCTGCTCGACCGGCTGGTCGACTCCGGCAAGTCGGTGATCGTCATCGAGCACCACCAGGCGGTGATGGCCCACGCCGACTGGATCGTCGACCTCGGCCCCGGCGCCGGCCACGACGGCGGCCGCGTCGTCTTCGAGGGCACCCCCGCCGACCTCGTCGCCGCCCGCTCCACCCTCACCGGCGAGCACCTGGCGGATTACGTCGGCGCCTGAACGACGCCTCGCGCCAGGTCCGTCTGGGTGCCCTGCTCAGCGCCGTCAGCTGGTGGATGCTCCTTTCCTCGGGTTCGCCTATGAGACGAGGCGGAGCGTCGGTCTGTGACAGCCAGGCGCTCACGAACCTGCAATTGACACCCGTATAGGAGGCGAATTGCAGGTTCGTCGAGTCGGCTGCTGTGCGCCTACCGCTCCGACCGGGTGAGCAGCGAGCGCAGCTTCACGGTGAAGAGGGCCTCGAAGAAGCCGGCGGTGGTGACGGCGAAGCCGATGACGAGGACGGCTGCCTGGGCGAAGGGGGAGTAGTCGCGGGAGCGGAGGCCCCTGGCGAGGCGGATCGCGACGCCGGTGGAGAGGATCCGCAGGGCGTAGGAGCGCTCGCTGGAGAGGCCGCGGCGGCTGCCGGCGATCGCCGTCAGCGCCCCCTTGCCGCGCCCCTCGTTGCGGCAGCGGGTGAGGAAGTAGCGGAAGGATTCGCGCTCGAGCGGCACCTTGTGGCTGATCCGCGCCTTCGGCCAGTGGAACCAGCGGCGGTCGGGGTGCATGTTGCCGATGCGGATGCAGAGCTCGGTGTCTTCGGGCTCCGAGCGGGTCCCCACCTTGCCGAAGCCGGTGTCGAATCCGCCCGCTTCGACGAAGGCGCGGCGGTCGACCGACATGTTCCCGCCGGTCACGTTGCGCACCTGGCCGCCGCCGACCGGCAGGCCGCGGTAGCTGGCGCCGACGACCCAGCCGTACTCGATCGGGAACCAGGCCGGCTGCGACCGCTCCCAGTCCGGTTCCGTCCAGCCGCCGATGCCGAGGATGCTCGGGTCGCTGCGGTGGGCGTTGGCGATCTCCTCCAGCCAGTCGTCGGCGGCCACCGCGTCGTCGTCGAGGAAGGCGATCACGTCGCCGGCGGCGACCAGCGAGCCGGTGTTCTTCGACGAGGCCGCCCCCCGCGGCCCTTCGTTCTCGAGCAGTGTCACATCCGGGAAGCGCTCCTTCAGCCGCTTGAAGAGCGGGCGGTTGTGGTCGATCACGACCACCGTCTCCAGGGCGGGATACGTCTGCCGCTCGATCGACTCGACCGATTCGACGATGTCCTCCCAGCGCCGCTCGTCGTGGGCGCAGATCACCACCGAGATCGTCGGCCCGGCGCCGTTGTCGCTCATCACCTGCTCCGCTCGCCGAGCGGGCTGTGCCTGCGCGCGAACCGCCAGAGCTCGTCCTTGCTCCGGGCCCGCGCGCTCGCGAGGACCGACGGGCCCCTGCGCACCAGCTTGCCGAGCCGCCCCACGCTGGTCCGCGAGCCGACGGTCAGGCGCGGCAGCGCGAAGCGGTCGGCGTCGAGGGGGCAGGCCATGTTGCCGACCCGGCAGGCGGCCGCGTAGCCGGCGGCAGCCACCGCTTCCTTCGCCTTGCGGTCGTGGTAGCCGTATGGGTAGGCGAAGGTGAGCACCGGCGTCTGCAGGCTCTCCTCCAGCACCTCCTTCGGCCGCTGCACCTCTTCGCGGAGGCGGGCGGGCCCCACGTCGTCGAGCTGCGGGTGGGTGTGGCTGTGGGCGCCGCACTCGATCCCGGCCGCGACGAGATCGCCGAGCTCCCCGACCGAGAGCGTCGGGCGGTGATGGTCGCGGTCCCCGGTCAGGGGGTTGGTGGTGCTGTCTATGTAGTCGGTCGTCACGTACACCGTCGCCGAAAAGCCGTGGCGGCTGATGACTGGTAGGGCGTTGGTGTGGAAGTCTCGGTATGCGTCGTCGAAGGTCAGGATCACCGGCTTGGGCCCGAGCCGGTCGCGCCCCTCCAGCGCCCCGACGAGTTCCCGCACCGAGTGACCGGTGAAGCCTTCGTGGCTGAGGTATTCGAGGTGCTCGGCGAACATCCTTGGGGTGACCGTGAGGGGACGGCCGCGCCTCCCGCCCGGGTCGTCGGAGACGCTGTGGTACATCAGGATCGGAACGCTTCCCTGCAAGGCCGGCAAATCTTAAGTGCCGTTCAGGACCACCCGGAAGCGAGCCCGGACCGGAGAGCGGTCCCGATTGCCCTCGCCGTCGATCGCGAAGACGCGGAAGGCGTGGCGCCCGGGGGAGACGAAGTAGGCGCGCGGGGATCGGCAGGGGCGGAACCGCCGCCGGTCGAGGCGGCAGCGGAAGCGGGCGCCGCGCTCGGAGGCGGAGAAGGCGAAGACGACGCGGTGGCGGGGCTTGGCCGCGAGGAGCAGCTTCGGGGGGCGGTGGCGCAGGCGGGTCGCGGGCGGAATCCGGTCGGGGGGCGGCGGAGGCGGCTGCAGCACCGGGGGCGGCGGAGGCGGCGGCGGCGCGACCAGGGGCGGCACCGGCGGCCCCGGCTCCGGGTCGGGCGGAGTGTCGGGCGGCCGGAAGCTGTTCGGGGCGCGCTCTTCGACCGACTCGCAGCCGGCCGGCGGCCCGTCGGCGTGGGCGCTCGCGAAGTCGATCAGCGCCGTGTCGAAGCCGACGCCGCAGTCGACGACCGGGTCGGAATCGCCGGAGTTGGCGAGCAGGTGATCGTTGCCGGCACCGGCGAGGTAGTTGTCCGCGCCGTCCCTGCCCAGCAGCTGGTTGGGCCCGTCGTCGCCGAGCAGGTTGTCGGCGCCGTTGGTTCCCTCGATGTCCTCGATCGCCTGCAGCGTCGTCAGCTGCGCGGCGCTCGCGCACCGCGGCTCCCCCTGCGGTCCGATCAGCCCGGCGGTCTGCTGCCCCATGTCGATCGCCACCCCGGTGCCGAAGTTGGCCCAGTTGGCGTTGTCGCGATCGGCGCCGCCGTCGATCAGGTCGCCGTCGCAGACGGCGTTGGAGATGAAGAGATCCTCGCCGGCACCGGCATGGAGGTCGTCGGCGCCGCCGTTGTTCGGCAGCGCGTCGTCGCGGCCGGCGGCGGCGACGAGGTCTTCGCCGGCGCCGTCGACGAGCGTGTCCTCGGTCTCGCCGCCGCCGAGCTCGTCGTCATCCTGGTTGCCAAGCAGGACGAGTGAGACGGTCTCCGGGAGGCCGGGAGCGAGGAGGACGTCGTCGCCCTCAAGGCCGGCGAGGAGGATCGAGTCGGGAGCCTCCGGGACCGCGCAGGCGACCGTGCCTCCGCTCGGGGCAGCGCAGCCGCCCGCCGTGCCGGTCTCGAACTGCCCCGTGCTGCCGGCCGCCAGCGAGAACGTGACCGTCCCGAGCGCGTAGCTCGCCGTGACGCGGTCGGCTGCGTCGCTGCCCGCCAGGTAGACCGCCGGCCCCGCAGTCGAGCCCGCCGCCATGACGCCGACGGCGATCGCGCCGGGGTCGCGCAGGTCGATTTCCTCGCCGCCGAGCTCGCAGTCCTCGACGGCGACCTCGACGCAGCCGTCGCCGTCGGCGCCGCCGTGGGCGACGTCGTCGCCGCCGTTCCCGTCGATCAGGTCGGCGCCGCCGCCGCCGTGGAAGGTCTCGGCGCCGGCCGTGCCGACGATGTAGTCGGGGAAGGGCGTGCCGATCACCGTCTCGAAGGCGCTGAAGTCGGTCGCCGGCTCGAGCGGGACGTCGACGCCGCCGCCGGAGGGCGCGAGGCCGTTGTTGGCGAAGTCGTCGCCGAGGTCGACGTATACGCCGCGCCCCTCGGCTCCCGCCGGAAAGCCGGCGTCGGTGAAGAAGGAGCCGGTGTTGGGGAAGCCCGGCGTCACGCCCGTCGCGAAGCTGAGGATGTCGCTGCCGCCGCCCGAGTCGCCGAGCGCGTCGATCGTCGCGTCGCCGCGGGCGAGGTCGTCGCCGCCCTCGCCGTCGAGCGAGTCGGCGCCGAAGCCCCCGAAGAGCCGGTCGTTACCCGGGCCGCCCCGCAGCCGGTCGTCGCCGACGCCGCCGTAGAGGCGGTCGGCCCCCTCGCCGCCGAAGAGCCTGTCGTTGCCGCGCTGGCCGTAGAGCGTGTCGTCGCCCCCTTCCCCGAAGGCGGTAGTGACGCTGCGCGGCAGGCGGATCACGTCGGCGCACGGCGTGCCGATGATCGTCGTCCCGCTGGTTTCCGGTCCTTCGGCGCAGCTCGGAGCCGCGGCGACGGCGCCGGGCAGTGCCAGGAGGACGGCAAGCGGCAGCGCCGCGAAGAGGAGGAGTCGGCGATGGGCCATGGTCTTGTCGTACCCGCGGGACCTCTGGCCCACCCTCACCCCGTAATCGGGGTGCAGGGCAAACGAAGGAAGGGTCCCGCGCCGGCGCTGCTTCTTCGACTCCCGCTACGAGGTTCGCCTCGAGGTCAGGTTCGAGGCGAGGTAGCGCCCGGCCTCTCTTCGGTGTAGGCACGGACCACGGCGAGGAAGAGGTCGCGGCGCTGCCGGCGCACCCGCGGCTCGTCGGGCTCGATCAGGCACTGGAGCGCGGTGCCGTCGTGGACGGCGATCAACGCGGCGGCCAGTGCCTCGCGGTCGGCGACCTCGCGGCCGACGCGTTCGAGGGCGCCGTCGATGAACGGCAGCAGGGTCGCCGCGATCTGGGACTCGCGGGCGGCGACCACCCCCCGCAGCACCGGGTTGCGCAGCGCGTGCGCGGTGAACTCGGCCTGGACCCGGTACCAGAGGTCGTCGACGGGGAGCAGGTCGAGCAGCCGGTCGATGCCGTCCTCCAGCGAGATGACCTCCTCCCGGGAGGCCGCCTCGAGCGACTGGGCGAACGACCCGAGCAGGGTCGCCAGGCGCTGCTCCCACATCGCCAGGAACAGCTCGTCGAGCGAGGAGAAGTTCGAGTAGAAGGCGCCGCGGGTGTAGCCGGCGCGCTCGCACACGTCCTCGACGCTCGTCCGGCCGAAGCCCTTCTCGGCGAAGACGAAGCGGGCGGCCTCGAGCAGCCGCTGCCTCGTTTCGGCGCGGCGCTTGGTGACCCGGGGCGGCTTCGAGGCCGTCTGGGAGGCGATGTCGCTCACGATACAAAACTGTATCCGATACAGTCCCGTATCCGATGGAGGGAGGAGTGGTCACCGCCGTGCTGTTGCCGGCCGCAATCGCGGTGATCATGTTCAGCCTCGGGCTGACCCTGACCCGGGACGACTTCCGCAGGGTCCTGGTCGCGCCGCGCGGGGTGGCGATCGGCATGCTCAACCTGGCGTTGATCTCGCCCCTGCTGGCCCTGGCGATAGCGGAGCTGTTCAATCTGCCGCCCGAGCTGGCGGTCGGCCTGGTCCTGCTGGGCGCCTCCCCCGGCGGGATGATGGCCAACATGCTGACCCACCTGGCGCGCGGCGAGACCGCGCTCTCGGTGACGATGACGGCGATCAGCAGCGTCGGCGCGATGGTCACGGTGCCGCTCTTCCTCACTCTCTCCAGCGACCACTTCGGCGCTACCGAGGTCGGCGACGTCGGCATGCTCGGGATCGTCCTGCGCGTGTTCGCGATCACGATCATCCCGGTGGCGGTCGGGATGGAGCTGCGGCGGCGCTCGCCCGATCGGGTCGAGGCCGCCTACCCGCGGGTGCAGCGGATCTCCCTCACCCTCTTTGCCCTGGTCGTGCTCGGCGCGATCGCCAGCGAGCACGACACGGTCCTCGAAAACCTCGCCGAGGTCGCCGCCGCCGCGCTGGCGCTCAACGTCGCGGCGATGTCGCTCAGCTTCGCGATCTCGAAGCTGGCCCGGCTCGGCGACCGCCAGGCCACCGCGATCGCGCTCGAGCTCGGAATTCACAATTCGGCTCTGGCGATCGCCGTCGGCGCCACCCTCACCGACGAAGTGGCGGTTCCGGCCGCCGTCTACGCCACCTTCATGCTCTTCACCGGCGGCGCCTTCGCCTGGGTGATGAGCCGGCGCAACGCCTCCGCGAGCCCGGCCCCGGCTTCCTGATCACGCAGCGGCGGGGCGTTCCAGCCGGGCGATCCCGCGCTCCAGGGCCCAGAGCAGGAGGCCGAGCAGGAGCAGCGCTCCCGCGCGCAGGAAGGTCACCGCCTCGACCTGGCTCATCACCGCGGCGCAGGCGACGATCCCGAGCACCGGCAGGGCCGAGGGGACCCGGAAGTGGTCGTGCGCGACCGGGTCCCGGCGCAGGATCAGGACGGAGGCGTTGACGGTGATGAAGACGCCCAGCAGCAGCAGGACGGTGGTGTCGGCGAGCGTGCCGAGGTCTCCGGTGAGGATCAGGCAGGCGGCGATCGCCGTCGTGAACGCGATCGCGACGAACGGCGTGCGCCACCTGCTCAGCAGGCCGAAGGCCCCGGGGAGGACGCTCTCCTCGGCCATTCCGTAGAGGAGGCGGGAGGCCATGATCATGTTGATCAGGGCGCCGTTGGTGAGGGCGAGCAGCCCGATGGCCGAGAAGACCTTGGTCGAGATCGCCAGCGGGCCGAGCTGGACGACCTCGAGCAGGGCGCCGTCGGAGCCGGCGAGCTTCTCCGTCGGCACCGCCATCGAGGCGATCACCGTCACCACCATGTAGATCACGCCCGCCGCGAGCAGGCCGAAAAACAGGGCGAAGGGATAGGCGCGGCGGGGGTCCTTCGTCTCCTCGGCGATGTTGACCGAGTCCTCGAACCCGATCAGCGCATAGAAGGAGAGGGCCGCGCCGGCCAGGATCGCCCCCAGCGGAGCGACCCCCTCCTCGAACTCGACCGCCCGCGAGGGCTCGCCGACCCCGTCGCCGAGTGCCACCGCGCCGATCAGGACGACGAGGAGAAGGCCGGCCAGCTCGACCACCGTGAGGATGACGTTGAGGCGGACCGAGAGCAGGATCCCGACCAGGTTGACCACGGCGATCACGGCGATGAAGATCAGCGCCGCCACCTCGACGGGCATCTCGACGAATTCGGAGAGGTAGTCGCCGCCGAAGCCGCGGGCGAGGGTGCTGGCCGAGGCGACGCCCGAGGCCATCACCGCGAAGGCGATCATGAAGGCGACGAAGCGACGCGAGAACGCCTTCTTGGCGTAGAGGGCGGCGCCGCCCGCCCGCGGGTACTTCGTCGCCAGCTCGGCGTAGGACGCCGCGGTCAGCGAGGCGAGGAGGAGCGCGACCAGGAACGAGGCCCAGATCGCGCCGCCGACCTCGCCGCCGACTTCGCCGACGAGGACGTAGATGCCGCCGCCGAGGATGTCGCCGAGGATGAAGAAGAAGAGCAGGCGGCGGGAGACCACCCGGCGCAGCCCGGTCCGCTCGTCGGTTCCGCCCGCGTCCATTCGCGCCATCCTCTACCCCCCGGCGGCCGGTATCTAAAGTGAGGGGGCGATGGCATTCCAGTCAACCCTCGCGATCGAAGCCAACGGCCTGGTCAAGACCTTCGGCGACGTGCGCGCCGCCGACGGCGTCGACCTCGGCGTGCGGCGCGGGTCCGTCTACGGCGTGCTCGGCCCCAACGGCGCCGGCAAGACGACGACGATCCGGATGCTGGCGACCCTGCTGCGCCCCGACGCCGGCTCGGCGCGGGTGCTCGGGCACGACGTGGTCGCCGAAGCCGACGAGGTGCGCGGGCGGATCAGCCTCACCGGCCAGCTGGCCTCGGTCGACGACGACCTGACCGGCTGGGAGAACCTGGTCCTGATCGGCCGCCTGGTCGGCCTGGGCCGGGCAGGGGCGAAGGCGCGGGCCGGCGAGCTGCTCGAGGCGTTCGGGCTGGAGGACGCCGCGGGGCGGCTGGTCAAGAACTACTCGGGCGGGATGCGGCGCCGGCTCGACATCGCCGCCAGCATCGTCATCACCCCCGAGCTGATGTTCCTCGACGAGCCGACCACCGGGCTCGACCCGCGCTCCCGCAACCTCGTCTGGGACATCATCCGCGCCCTGGCCGGGGAGGGGACGACGATCCTGCTCTGCACCCAGTACCTCGAGGAGGCCGACCAGCTCGCCGAGGGGATCGCCGTGATCGACCACGGCCGCGTGATCGCCGAGGGGACGCCCGGCCAGCTGAAGGCCTCGGTCGGCTCCGGGGCGCTGCAGGTGCGGCTGCTCGATCCCGAGCAGCGTCCCGAGGCGGAGCGCCTGCTGGGCGAGGAGCTCGGATCGGTCCACCGCGAGCCCGACCCGGCGCTGCTGAGCAGCTCCTGCTCCGACGGCGAGCGGGCCGCCGAGGCGGTCGCCGCGCTGGCCCGGTCGGGGGTCGGGGTGGCCGCCTTCTCGCTCGGCCAGCCGAGCCTCGACGAGGTCTTCCTGGCGCTGACCGGCCACACGGCCGAAGACCAGAGCGCCGTCGGCGAGGAGCAGGCCGCATGAGCACCTCCCCGACGAGCCCGGAGCGCCCCGCCGAGGCGATCGAGGCGCAGGCGGTGCAGCGCGCCCTCACCTCGGCGCCGCGCCCGCCGCGCGCCGGCGCCCTCGCCGCCACCCTGGCCTTCGGGTGGCGCGGGATGCTGAAGGTCAAACACGTGCCCGAGCAGCTGCTCGACGTGACGATCACGCCGGTGATGTTCGTGCTCATGTTCACCTACCTGTTCGGCGGCGCGATCGCCGGCTCGACCGGCGAGTACCTGGACTACATCCTCCCCGGCATCCTCGTCATGTCGGTGCTCTTCACCACCGTCTACTCGGGGATCTCGATCAACACCGACCTGACCAAAGGCGTCGTCCACCGCTTCCGCTCCCTGCCGATCTGGCGGCCGGCGCCGCTGGTCGGCGCCCTGCTCGGCGACACCGTGCGTTATTTCCTCGCCGGCCTGGTGATCGTCGTCCTCGGCCTGATCCTCGGCTTCCGGCCCGAGGCCGGGCCCCTCGGGGTGATCGCCGCGCTCGCCCTGGTGATCGTCTTCGCCTTCGGGCTCTCCTGGGTCTTCACCACCCTGGGGCTGGTGATGCGCTCCCCCAACGCGGTGATGAACGCCGGCTTCATGGGGATCTTCCCGCTCACCTTCCTCAGCAACGTCTTCGTCGAACCGGAGACGCTGCCGAGCGCCCTGGAGGCGTTCGTCGAAGTCAACCCGATCTCGATCCTCGCCACCGCCTCGCGGGGTCTGATGCAGGGCGGCGCGGCGGCGAGCGACATCGCGATCGTGCTCGCCACCGCCGCGGCGCTGACCGCGGTCTTCGCGCCGCTGACGACCCGCCTCTACCGCAGCCGCTAGGGGAGCTCGGCTCCCTCGTCGAGCCGCTCGCGCACGTAGCGGAAGGCGGTCCAGGCGGCGGCGGCGACCGGGATCGCGAGCAGGGCGCCGATGATGCCGGCGACCACGGTCCCGGCGGTGAGGACGAGGAGGATCGCGACCGGGTGCAGCCGGATCATCCTGCCGACCACGTTGGGGTATAGGAGGTCGCCCTCGATCTGCTGGATGGCGACGATCGCGGCGACGACCAGGGCCGCGTCAACGACGCCGTTGCTGATCAGGGCGACGAGGGCAGCGATCGCGCCGGAGGCGACGGCGCCGACCAGCGGGATGAAGGCGCCGAGGAAGACGAGCACCATCAGCGGCACGACCAGCGGCACGCCGATCAGGGCGAGGGCGATGCCGATCAGC